>JBHIBY010000004.1:0-58067 GCA_046759305.1 Anaerolineales bacterium | reverse complement strand
ACGGGGCGGGATTTTAGCTTGAGAAGGCTTGAAAAGCTAGAACCGCATTGTGGCCACCGAAACCGAAGGCGTTGCTGATTGCGACATCAACATTGCCCTGGCGGGCTTCGTTTGGCACATAATCGAGGTCGCATTCGGGATCGGCCGTGCGGTAGTGGATGGTGGGCGGTATGACGTTGTCACGGATAGACAGGATACAGAAGATCGCTTCGAGCGCTCCAGTGGCTCCCATCATGTGTCCGGTCATCGATTTTGTCGAAGACACCGGGATGTCGTAGGCTGCTTCGCCGAAGGCAGCTTTGATCGCGCGCGTCTCGGACAGATCGTTCAACGGTGTGGCAGTGCCGTGAGCGCTGATATAGTCCACTTGATCCGGAGATACACCGGCCATCTCTATGGCCCCGGCCATCGCCGCCGCGCCTCCCTCACCGTTCTCCGCCGGCGCAGTAATGTGGTAGGAGTCCGAAGTCGAGCTGTATCCTACCAACTCCGCGAATATTTCGGCGCCTCTATCCCTCGCCCGATCAAAATCCTCCAATACGATCGCTGCCGCCCCTTCACCCATGACAAGTCCGTCTCGGTCTTTATCAAACGGGGCGGGAGTTGTGTGGTAATCCTCATTGCGGCGCGACATGGCGTTCAATCGATCAAATCCACTCACACCGATACGACTGATCGTCGCGTCGGATCCTCCAGCTACCGCGACATCAATTACACTGGCTCGGATCATCTGCGCGGCCTGGCCGATTGCGTCGGAACCGGAAGCGCATGCAGAAGCTATTGAAAAAGTCGGTCCCTTGAATCCGTTATTGATCGAGACCAACCCCGCGGCACCATTCGACATAAACATCGGGATAATGAATGGCGTCACCCTGCGTGCACCTTTTGTCATGAAGACTTCCATGCTCTCTTCGATGCTCAGGATACCGCCCACAGCAGAGGAGATGATCACAGATGCTCGGTCCGCTTCGTCCGGCTCCACCTCAACGCCGGCCTGATCGATAGCCTGATTGGCAGCCGCGATTCCGAATTGCTGGAAACGATCGATACGCCGGGCCTCTCGCCGCGTCATGAAATCTTCTGGATCAAATCCTTTGACTTCACAAGCGATCTGAACCAGCAAATCCTCCGTATCAAAGAGCGTGATGGGGCCTACGCCCGAAACCCCATTTACGATGTTGTCCCACGTCTCGTCTACGGAGTTTCCCAAAGGACTGACGGCTCCCATTCCAGTTACTACCACACGTTTCATTATTTGCGAACTCCCTTACCTATGTATATAAAGTTGCCACATATTTTGCTAATTGATCGCTTGCCCACTCGGAGAGCTCCGGGGCCAACTTGCATGATTTGCCTTGAATCCGGAACCGGTCAACACCGCAATCACCGGTTCCGGCAGCTCTGAGCGAAGCCTCTCAAGGGCCGGCCAGATCACTGCGGAGGTCGGTTCTACCAGAAATCCTCGTCGTGCTAGTTCGTGCAGGCCACGACGGATCTCTTCTTCCTCAACAGCTACAAATGCTCCACCCGTCTCCTCGACTGCATGAAGAACAGAATCTCCCCGTAAGGGTTGCACGATCCGGATTCCTTCGGCGAGGGTCTCTTGTTCTTGAACCCAACCCAATCTGGCGGAGCCACCCACATGCACCGCCCAGAGCGGTGCACACGCATGAGCCTGTACCCCTATGAGCGCCGGCATGCTCTTGGTCACACCCGCTTCGATCAGTGCTTTGAATCCCACATAGGTTCCAAGTAACACCGTCCCCTGGCCTACCGGCAACACCATCGCACCTGGAGCTTGGCCCAGCTCCTCGGCAATTTCGAACGCGATCGTAGCCATCCCCGTGGCAATGTGGGGCAAGTATGCGTGGCTGGCGTAAATCGAACCCTCTTCTGCGGCTCGCAATACGGCCTGCGTGGTTTCGGATCGCGGTCCCTGTATCCGTACTAACTCTGCGCCGTAGGCCTCGATCTGAGCCCGCTTCGGTCCGGAGGCGTAATCTGGAACAAAGACCCGGGCTCTTATGCCGGCCCTGGCCGCGTAGGCGGCAAATGATGCGCCCGCGTTGCCAGACGAATCCTCAACCGCTTCCTCCACGCCAGCCGACTTGAGTGCGGAAACGAGTACTGCGGTTCCACGGTCTTTGAACGAGCCGGTTGGGTTGAGATGCTCGCACTTGAAGTAAATCTGGCCTGTGCCCGACTCCTCGCTAACGAGCGGTGTACTGCCTTCTCCCAGGGAGTAAAACTGCGACTGCTCGGGTATGGGAAACGAATTTATGTAGCGCTCAAGGCCTCGCCCCTGCACCGGCGAATACCGTATCGATTCTGTGAGGTCGTAATGGCCGCCGCAAGTGGAGCAGCGATAGGGTAGTCCCTCATTTGGGTAGTCTCTTCCGCAGTTGCTGCAGCGAAAGGGCCAGTTCCAGTCCTTCAGCGAGCTCCCAGTCATCCGGTCGAACGATCCAAAGGCTCGGGCCGATACTCGCCTTCGATCCAAGACTCCCCATCCGGTCCGGCCTCCTTTTTCCAAATGGGCACGATTTGCTTTAGTCGATCGATACCGTATCTTGAAGCTTCAAAGACGCCTGAATCGCGGTGACCTGCACTGCACGCAATCAGCACAGTCGGTGTACCGGGTTCGAGATGCCCCAGGCGCTGGACGATCGCGATTCCCTCAACCGCAGGCCATCGCTCGCGGATTTCGTCGCTCACTTGTCGGAGCTTACCCTCCGCCATGGCCTCGTAGGCTTCGTACTCCAGATAAGAGGTTTCATGGGGATCGCCACGCGTTGTTATGGCTCGCACCACACCCGTAAATGTGCAGACTGCCCCTGTTTTGGGGCCTATGATGGATGCCACAATGGCATCCAGATCAAGCTTGTCCTCGGTTACTTTGAGGATCGTTGGTGGCGCTCCCCCGCTCACCGGCGGGAATACGGCGACCTCATCCCCTTCCTGCAGCCCCTCTTCCATGAATGCGAACTCTCGGTTGATTGAAAAGAGGGCGGTGTCGAGCGCGAGTGCAACTCGCTCCCCACGCTCCCCAAGCGCGCGCTTGAGATCGCCTATCGTGGAGCCATCAGAAACTTCCAGCTTCTCTCGCCGCTGACCAATCAGGTCCCGAAGCGTCGCGAAATACAAAACCTCGATTTCCAAAACCTACTCCAGAACCAAATCCCCAGAAGAGCCGCCGTGTTTTTCAACCAGCCGAATGTCGGTGATGCGCGCCCCTCTTTCTAACCCCTTGATCATGTCGTAGACAGTTAGCGAGGCCACCGACACCGCGGTCAGCGCTTCCATCTCCACCCCCGTGTGAGCCGTGGTGCGGACTTCCGCCTTCACTTCGATCCTCGATGGGTCTTCTGCGAATTCAAGTTCAACATCAATATGTGTAAGCGATAAGGGGTGACAGAGCGGAATGAGATCCGCGGTCTTCTTGGCCGCCATGACTCCCGCGAGCTCTGCCACGCTGATCAGGTCGCCTTTCTTGAGGTTTCCTTCTCTTGCCGTTGTAAGAGTTTCAGGCGATACCCGAACTACGCCTTTGGCGATAGCCACGCGCTCGCTCTCCGGCTTGCCACCCACATCTACCATTCGGGCTCGTCCCTCGTCGTCAAGATGGGTCATCTTTTTTGATTGCACCGCCGAATTATACCGAACGCACTATGAAGAGCTCCCTTACGGCGCGAAAGATGAGCATTGTGCTTAAGCTTCTTGACAGTGCAATCGCCCCAGTTATAATGGTCCGGCCTGCCCAATGGGCAGGCGTTATTCTGCAAAACAGAGTCGAGCGAAAAGAAATGCCACCGCTTCCAAAACGGAGGATCTCAAAAGGCAGGCGGAATCGACGTCGTGCTCACGATGCTCTGAGACCACGGCATCTGATCAGCTGCACCAATTGTGGCGATAAGCACCTCCCCCACCACGTGTGCCCCAACTGCGGCCACTATAGCGGCCGAGAGGTTGTGGAGATCGAAAACAAGTAACAACCCCGGCCATGGCCTTCAGTTCGCGCTCCACCGCATTCCTGTTTCCAGGTCAGGGCTCTCAAGAAGTGGGGATGGGCCAGGAGCTAGCCGCCCAATTCCCGGCCGCTGCAGAAATCTTCTCACAAGCTGACCAAATCCTAGGCTTTCCCCTCTCTACCCTCTGCTGGGAAGGTCCCAAAGAGCAGCTCAACGACACCATAAACACCCAACCAGCAATATTGGTGCACTCTATCGCCGCTCTGCGAGCACTCGATCCGCCGTCGCTCCCGGCTGCTGCCGCAGGTCACTCGATGGGTGAATTTTCAGCGCTGGTGAGTGCGAGCTCCATCTCGTTTCCGGACGCGCTGAAGCTGGTACGTGCCAGGGGCGAGGCCATGAAGGGCGCGGGGGACCGCAGCCCAGGTCGAATGGCGGCGGTGCTGGGACTGGATCCTGAGACGGTGTCAGAAGTGTGTTCGAAGACCCAAGCCGCGACCCGTGAAGTGGTCCAACTCGCCAATGACAACTGTCCGGGGCAGCTCGTGATCTCTGGATCCGAGGCCGGTATGGAAGCAGCCACTATGCAATTGAAGGAAGCCGGTGCGCGACGAGTCATCCCTTTAGCGGTCAGCATCGCGGCCCATTCCCCCCTGATGGAATCCGCGCAGGCGCAGCTCAACGAGGCGATCGAAGGGACTCCAATCGAAGCACCCGCCATGCCGGTTTATGCCAATGTCAGTGCGAAGCCGCTCACCTCGGCCGAGGAAATCCGTGAGGAGCTTCAAGCACAGCTCACTTCCCAAGTACGTTGGACCGAGACCATCGAGACCATGAGCACCCAAGGAATCGACACATTCATTGAACTGGGCCCAAAAGACGTGCTGACGAAGCTTTGTAGCCGAATTGATCGTCAGGCTACTGCCTTTGCCGTCGGTGATCCCACCAACCTAGAAGAGCTTCCAGTCTAACAATGCGCCGCCTGCTGCTCTTGCTCGTTATCTCTCTCGGGGCTTTCTTCTTCTTCTCACGAGTCGCGGAATTAGAGCAAGTTATCGACTCCTTCCGTGAAGGAGACCCTGCATGGTTGGCTCTGGCAGCCGTAGTCCAATTCCTCTGGATGCTGAATGTCGGCGCCTCGTTCTGGGTGATCTACCGGATCCTGGGACTCCGAGAACAGTTCTTCCATATGGGATTGGTGGCTATGTCGGCTCAATTCGTGAGCGTGGTAGCGCCTAGCGGAGGTATGGGCGGCGCTGCGGTACTGATCGCCGATGGCAAGAAGCGCGGGCTTCGATCGGGCAGGGTCACGACCGGGGGCGCCTTGTTCGTCTTCTTCGAGCAGTCGAGTCTTCTAGCGGTGGTGCTGCTCGGATTATTCTTCCTCTTCAGATTGAATCAGTTGAGTACCGCGAGCATCCTGGCAGCGTTTATGCTGGCAGGCATCGCGCTGGTCACAGGCCTGGTGCTGGTGATGGGCATGCGCTCACCGGTCTTGCTTGCCAATGTACTTACACGACTGGGCAATCTCTTCAACCGACTCCTGCGCCCTGTCCTGCGGCGCGATTCCGTTGACGTTTCTCGCGCTTTACCATTTGCGGAGGACGTATATGAAGGATTGCAAATTGTTCGGAAGGAACCGATCAAATTATTGATCCCAGCCGCGCTGGCCTTCAGCAGCAAAGCGCTGCTAATCGCTATTCTGGGCCTGATTTTCGTGGCCTTTGGCCAACCTTTTACCATCACCATGCTGATCGCGAGCTTCAGCATCGGATACCTCTTTTATATTGTGTCACCTACTCCATCGGGCGTTGGATTTGTTGAAGGTGCCATGACTCTCGTGCTGACCTCCCTCGGATTGTCGCTGGCCATTTCGGTAGTGATAACGCTGGCATTCCGTGGCGTTACATTCTGGCTCACGGTGCTCTACGGTATGCTTGCTCTTCGCTGGGTGGGCCTCGAACAGCGACCCGCCGTACGATCAACCGAATCGCTCGGCTAACTCTGGCGACCCAGAGCCCCCTGTAAGTCAGCGTGCTATAATCCGCGGCCAATTCGTAGACAGCAGAATCATGCTTGAGGCCACTCAAACAATTCCCCTGGCCTCCCACTTAGGGGCCATCCCCTTTGCATCCCATGAGAGCCTTATTTAGACGTATCAGAGGCAAACAGCCCCCATCCCGTTTTTCCGCGTTCATTGAGGCTCTAAGCCTCTTCGGAGAGGCAATGCAGCCTGAGTTGCTCACCCACAACGGTCTGCGGCTGATTGCACACCTCATGCAAGCTCGTTATGGGTTGATTCTTGATGCTCCCGACGATGCCGGCGGACTGGAACTGCTAGATGCAGTCGACACCGAGGGTAAGCGCGTGCTGTCCGGACCTCCACTACGGGGTAAGGCTCTGCCAGAGATCACCTCGACCCTGGTCCGGGGTCGAGCCAAGGTGCTTCGAAAAGAGCAGGAACTGCGTGCAACACAAGACGCATTAGGTCTGGCGCCGACTGGCGAGGCAATGATTGCACCGGTCAAGCTGGAATCGGAGCGGCTCTGCGGAATGATGTTGTTTGCAAATCGTGATCGACCCAATTGGTCAGCAGCCGATTTGCAGACTCTGGAGGCCTGGGCCGCCTACTTGGGTCGCAAGATCAATTCAACCTCCGACACCATGGAAGGTACCCGCTCGGAAGATGTTGAGATATTACGAGGCGAATTGCGCCTGGCCCTGGAGGAATTGGCAGAAGTCAGCGCTCTAGAATCCGGAAACTCAATCTCCCAGGTTGGAACCTTGACCTCCATGTTGAAAGAAATGCGCGAGCCAGTTAGATCCCTACAAAGTCACAGTCAAATGCTACTGAATGACGCCAGTGGAGAGCGCGATTCCGACCAACTAGAGCTACTCGACTCCATCGAAGAGGACGTGGACCGGTTGGACCAGCAATTGAGGGCGCTGCTTAACCTTGTAAGCGTACCTCCAGGAACGATTCGTTTTGAAGCCGCGATCGCCAGTGTCCTGGAAATTGCCGAGAAACAGGTAGCTACGGATCTCAATGAAACTGGGATCAGGCTGCGGCGCGAGCTCCCAGAGTCGCTGCCGCGGGTGGCGGCAGATGCCGATCAGCTGCGACAGGCGGTCGTCATCCTATTTGAGCGCGCTATACAGATCTCGCCGAGCGGATCTGAGCTTCGCGTTACCGCGCAAGCAGACGATCAAGGGTGGGTCAGTATCACAATATCGGACCAAGGCCCAGGAGTCCCTGCGGAGGATCTTGGGAGGGTATTCCATGCCTCTGAGGGAGCCCTACCGCAAGTCAAGACGCTTGTGGATTCAATGGGCGGCAGGGTATGGATCGGCAGCGAAATGGGCGCGGGAAGTACCGTGACCGTGCTCATCCCGGCAAGCGAGGGGACGGTTGCTAGCGCTTCATGATGCGATATCTATGGATACTGCCAACCCTTGCCTTCGGGCTGGTCGGGTGCCTTCCTTCTCCCAAATCAGAACGAAATGCACCTCGGCTGGAGAAGCTTCCGACCGAGATCTATAAAACCGCGACCCCGCCACCGGTCACTTCTTCCCCCCAATCCACGACTCTACCTGCATTCGACGTAGGTTGGCCGGCGCCTTTCACCTACGGCAACGCTCCAGCACCGCCGACACCCATACCTCCACCCGCCAGGCCTCTGACAATCGATCCCGCAATCATCAACATCGCACTGCTGGGTTCGGACCGTCGCCCTCATTGGACCGGGTTCAATACCGATGTAATCATCATCATCTCGACCCACCCCGCTTCGGGTGAGGTCTTAATGCTTTCGATCCCACGCGACTTGTATGTGTATCTTCCCGGATACGGCATGCAGCGCATCAATACCGCTTTCAGCATCGGAGAGCGAGTGAACTATCCAGGCGGTGGGCCTGCGCTGTTTGCCGACACGGTCCGTTATAACTTCGGTATCCCCATCCACCATTACGCCAAGGTCGAGATGGATGGATTCAGTCGCATTGTGGATACGGTGGGCGGCGTAGATGTGAATGTCACCTGCTCCTATCGCGATTGGAGACTGAAGAGCACCAGACTCGATCCGGAGAACGAATCGAACTGGCATCTGTACACGGTTCCGAGCGGTGTGCAGCGTATGGATGGGGATTTAGCACTTTGGTATGCACGCTCTCGCAAGCTGTCCTCAGACTTTGACCGTGGTCGCCGGCAGCAGGAAGTTCTCCGAGCACTCTATCGGGAAATCCTCACAATCGGACTGATCCCACGGATCCCACAGCTCTACGGCGACTTGAGAGACTCCGTTACAACCGATCTCGTCCTTCCAGACCTGCTATCGTTAGCGCCGCTCGCAGCACGCATCGATACTGCAGACGTTCGCAGTCGCTTCATTGGCCGAGACGAAGTTACGAGCTGGCGCATACCCGGCTCGGGGGCCCAGGTATTGGTACCGAAAACGGCTCCCATAGCCGCGCTCGTGGAAGATGCGTTCGACTTCAGCGCTGTAGATGATTTAATTCCGGAGGTCGCGCTGACTGTGGAAGTCGCCAACTCAACTGAGCAGGGGCAATGGGGAGCACTTGCCGCGGAGCGACTGGAGTATGCGGGCTTTGCGACCCACGTAGGAGCACACTCTCCTTCGCCTGGAACTTCCACCCACCTAATCGACTATGGCCTGGCACAAGATGGGTCGGCCGCCGAGATTCTGCATTCATTCGGCTTAGCGGAATCTCAGCTGATCAGCGATCCCGATCCAACCTCTCCCTTTGCGTTCCGCCTGGTTGTGGGCGATGACTATGACCCCTGCTTCGATCCCACGCGAGACCAACTAGGATAAGCCAACGTTCCTAGTCAGGACCATTTGACAATTCGCCTGCTCGAGTCTAGTATCGCCGCTCATGGCTATGCGAAGCAGTCACCCCACCGCGCGGGAATCGATTAGTGGAGATCTCCAGCTATGTTATTTGCTGAGATCTACTTGGAGATACCTTGTCTGAGCGGCGAGAGAACCTGCCCATTTTCTCGAGCTCGGGTCAAGAAGTTGGCATCGCGGAAGGTCCGTTGAGACCGGATTCCAGCTTAAGCGCTGCGATTCAGGCCTGGGGAGAAGATCTTGAGGAGAGTGGGCGTTCAATCAATACCGTGAAGGCCTTCACGGGAGATCTTCGCCTGCTGGCGCGCTTCATGGGCGCAGGGCACTCGATCAACTCCATCGGCACACACGATCTCAAGAACTTCCTCGACTGGATGCTCAATCGAAGGGGCGTCCCCTGCAGTCCTAAGACCTATTCGCGCCGAGTAACGTCTCTCAAGGCTTTCTTCCGTTGGCTGACTCAGGGAGGAGTGCTGGTTGAAGATCCTGCCGCTCCCATTCCGCAAGAATCGGTTCTTAGCCCGCTGCCGGGAGTCTTGACCCAAGATGAGCTGCTCGCGGTATTGAAAGCGGCAGAGGAGATCAGGCAAAAGGATCCACCCGATGCGCGCGCCTTTACGCTCGTGAGCCTGCTGCTACACACGGGAATCAAGAAAAGTGAATGCCTGGCGATCCACCTCAATCATGTGGATTTGAAATCCACCGACGGTCCTATACTCTGGATTCGGTATGGTGATGTCTCAAAGCGCTATCGTGAGCGTAAGCTGCTGCTTGAATCCGGCTGGGTTCCCGCCTACAAGGAGTATCTAAAGCAATACGAGCCGACTGAGAGGCTGTTCCCCTATTCGCCTCGCCGGCTGGAATACCTGTTGGAGGATGTCGGTGACGAGGCCGGCCTCGAAAAGCATCTCTCCTTCAACATGTGCAGGTGGACCAGCGCCCTCACCGACTACAAATCGGGTATGGATAAGGACTCGCTGCGGCAGAAGCTCGGAATTTCGAAAATTCAGTGGCGGGAAGTGGGGATGAAACTAGACCGATTGGCCGGCTAGCACGCCGGGATACCAGCGATCGGAATCAAAAAAGGGCCTCCGGGCCCATTCTTAATTGGGGCTACATCTTCTTAACGACGATGTCTCCAATAACGTTTGCCGCTGCGTCTCCGCGATCAGCAGCGTTAGATAGATGCCGATAAACCTCCCGAAGCTTCAACATTTCCACGATGTGGTCGACATCTTTAGGAAGGTGAAACAGATCAGCGATGGCTTCCCGATATACCGTTTCAGTTCGGTTCTCTAGAGCTTTGGCACGCACTGCATGATCGTTGGCTACGCCGGGGTTATTTTCGAGGCGCATCACACCACGATAGATTTCTGTTGCTGCCTCACTGAGCAAAGAAACCATGCGCTCCATATACGGCGTAGGGTCAATGTCCAGCAGCTCCATCTCTTCTACGGTGGTATCGGCGTAATCTAGGACATCATCGATGGTTAGAGAAAGAGCAAAGATGTCTTCTCGATCGATAGGCGTCACAAAAGTCCGATTCAGCTCATCAATCAGGATCCGGCGGACCTCGTCCGCTTCTTTTTCAATCTCGGTCAGTTGGCGGGCGAGCGCCTCATCGGGCTCCTTCACATAATCCAGGAGAATTTGCAGGCCCTCCGAAGTGTGCTCTGCTTGCTTCGTAAGCATCTCAATGAAACGATTTGGCTTTTTAGTGCGTCGAAAGATAGACATCCCTATCCTTTGCCTACTCTGTAGCCCGGTATTATAGCCCGCACGAGGAATTGGCGACTGTTGTGATCCGGGACAACCGCTTGACAGTGCGCGACCTTGACCGGACAATGGACCAATGAGCAGCGACCATCGCTCTGGTTTTGTGGCCGTGTCTGGCCGACCTAACGTTGGGAAATCGACGCTGCTGAATGCCATCCTTGCTCAAGATGTCCTACCGGTGTCCCCAAAGCCGCAAACGACGCGCGTGCGCCAATTAGCCATCCTGACCACACGCGACGCACAAGCGATATTTGTGGATACCCCTGGCATTCACCGACCCCGCAATCGCCTGGGCCAGTATATGAATAGTGTGGCGTCACACGCGTTGGAGGATGCGGATGTAATCCTGTGCGTCTTCGATGTTCACGAGGCACCCAAAGCTGGCGATCGATTGGTCGCAGAAGCCGTTATTGAGCGAGCCGCGGAGACCGCAACTATCGCAGCAATGAACAAGATGGATCTGGTTCGGCCTGAGCACCTCCAAGCCAATTGGGATGCCTACCAGGCACTGCTGCCAGCTGCAATTCCGGTCGGTGTGTCCGCCACCCGCGGAGACAACTTGGAGCTGCTCACGCAGGAGATTATGGATCAACTCCCCGCCGGTCCCCAGTACTATTCGGATAGTGAGATAACGGACGCCTACGAGCGGGATATTGCAGCTGATCTCATCCGCTCTGCGGCCCTGGCGCTCCTTCGTCACGAAGTTCCGCACAGTCTCGCGGTCCAAGCTGATGAGTACGCAGAGCGCGGCGATCGCGGTGCATATATATCCGCAACGATTTATGTCGAACGCGAATCACAGAAGGGCATCGTAATTGGTAAACGCGGATCGATGCTTCGTGAAATTGGAAAGGCGGCTAGAGAGTCGATCGAGCAAATGTCAAGCCGGAAGGTTTACCTGGATCTGCGTGTCAAGGTCTGGCCAGGTTGGCGCGACGATCGAAATGCGTTGAGGGAACTGGGCTATGGGTAAGTCGGATCGCAAACGAACGACTACCAGCAGCTATGGTACCGGGGGTCGGTTCAGCCACGACTCCTCACACTTCTACTCTGGACGTCTCTATCGCGATTTGGAACCCAAGGAGGTAGGTGAATATCGGGAGCAGAAGCTAACGACCGAGCAGCGCGACCGGATCTTCCGGCGATCTTCCGAGGAAATGAGTGAGTTACCGGACCATTCAGTGCATCTGATGGTTACCTCTCCCCCATACAACGTGCGCAAGGACTACGACGAAGATCTATCCTTAGAGGAGTATAGGGGATTGCTCAGCAGAGTCTTCCGAGAGACTTACAGGGTGTTGGTGACCGGTGGAAGGGCCTGCATCAACGTAGCGAATCTAGGTCGCAAGCCCTATCTTCCCCTTCACGCCTTTATTATTCAGGACATGATCGAGGCAGGTTTTCATATGCGGGGGGAGATTATCTGGGACAAGGGTGCAAGCGCCGCGGCTTCGACGGCCTGGGGATCCTGGATGTCTGCCAGCAATCCGGTGCTGCGTGATGTCCATGAATACATTCTCATCTTTTCAAAGGAATCCTTCTCACGGAAGAGTAGTGTCAACGAGAGCACGATCGAGCGAGACGAATTCCTGGAATGGACTAAGAGTGTTTGGCGCATCCCCTCGGTCTCAGCACGAAAGATTGGTCACCCTGCTCCGTTCCCTGAAGAGCTACCCGAGCGACTGATTAACCTGTACACGTTCCAAGGAGACGTGGTGTTGGACCCCTTCGCGGGCTCCGGCACTACTTGCGTAGCGGCGCTCAAGAGCGGACGCAGCTATGTTGGCTATGAAATTGAAGCTGAGTATGTGGCTCTCGCGGAGAAGCGCTTAGCTGCTGCTCAAGATTCCCTGGAGCAGTAGGCACAACTTCAGTTCGCGCAGCCGTCGTTGGGGAACTTCCTGAGCATTTTAAGCATCTTTTCCACCTTCCAACAAGCTGCGCGCGTGAAGAATATCTAGCTCGATCTGCTCGAGGAGCGCCTCAGGTCCGGAAAATCGCATCTCATCACGCAGTCGATCGACAAACTCCAGCGTGAGTTCCTTCCCAATAAGTTCCCCCTCAAAATCGAGCAGGTGGGCCTCGACAATCGGACCCTGCAGTTCGTCCTCGAATGTCGGCCGGAAGCCGATGTTGGTTACCGCGAGGCTGTGCTCTCCATCAACTTCCGCCCTGCATGCATAGACACCCACAGCAGGGTAAGCCCGCTCCTCCCAGATTTCCAAATTGGCAGTCGGGATCCCCAGTTCCCTGCCGCGTCCTGCACCTTTTTGAACCACCCCAGGAAGCCTAAACGCTCGACCCAGGTAAGTGGCAGCACGCGCCACATCGCCGGAACGAAGCGCCTCCCGTACGCGCGTTGAACTGACAACCTCTCCTCCCACCATCATGGGGGGAACGAGATGAAAGCGAAAGTTGCGTGCATGGCTCTCCCGCTCGAGGAAATGCCGGTTGCCCCGCCGCTGATGACCCAGCGCAAAATCCTCCCCAGCCCACAGGTCGGTAAATCCTAGCCGTGCGGTAAGGCGATCCAGGTACTCTTCTGCCTTGACCTTAGATAGTTCCTTATCGAAGGGCTGCGTAATAACATGGTCTGCTCCCGCAGCTCCCAGTAAATCGGCTTTCTCTTCCGGGTCGGTGATATAGAAAGCGGGAGTTCGCTGCCGTAAGACAACGGAGGGGTGCGGGAAGAAGGTTAGAACTACCAACGGTACCTCGGCCTCGCTTCCCATCACCTTCAACAATTCCTGATGACCGAGATGAACGCCGTCGAAGGCGCCGATAGTCAGAGAGCTGCGTTCTAGCTGAATCTCACTGAGCTTTCGATAATGCTGCATCTAGGAGAGAAAAACTTTACGGGGCTGCCATTCTCGGCCATCATCGGCCGACACGAGGATCGCGACCAGCTCCCCATCCGGTGCTACCGCCTTTGCCATTTCGGACGTTCCGTCTTCGGAGGGGATTCGTAAGCCGTTTCGGAGTCTATCTAACTCGGGTTCATCCACCCTTACAGCCGGGAGGTCAGGAAGCGCATCCGCTGCGGGGCGCACCAGGCTCTCCCACTCGCCCAACTTCATCGACTCTTCGATTGCTTCCAAGGTCACTGCGTCGTCCAGACTGAAGGGGCCAGCTTTGATACGGCGAAGCGATGCTAAATGTGCTCCTGTTGAAAGCGCCTCACCAAGATCATGGGCCAAGGATCGAATATAGGTCCCAGCCGAGCATTCGACTCGGATGCTCAAGTCTGGTGGCTCATATCCTAGCTTGGTGAGTTCATAGACGGTCACACTGCGCGATTCCAATTTAACCGGCTTTCCTTCTCGAGCCAGTTCGTAAGCCTTCTTGCCCTGAAGTTTGACCGCACTGAAAGGCGGAGGGACTTGTTGAATCTCTCCCCGGTACTTCTCCAGCACTGTTTCGATCTGCGCTTCATTTGGCACCTCACCGCTGGAACTGGTCGTTTCTCCTTCCGAATCGTATGTTTCCGTGGACTCACCAAACCGAATTCTGGCTTCGTATGTCTTGTTGGATGAAGAGAGGTATTCCGAAAGCCGGGTGGCAGGACCCAGGCAGAGCACCAGCACGCCCGATGCGCGCGGATCGAGCGTTCCCGCATGTCCCACCTTGCGCACTCCCGTACCGCGACGCACGATGCTGACGATCTTGTGGGATGTCAGTCCCTCCGGTTTGTCGACGACGATGATTCCGAAAGCGCTCAAGAACCGGCCTCGTCGATGGCGGCATAGGTCGCTTCGAGCACTCGTTCAACGACTTCTTGAACCTCGCCTTCAATCATTGCGCCTGCAGCAACCGCATGGCCCCCGCCATCAAAACCATTCGCAAGTCGGCTGACATCGAGACCTGGAAGTGCTCTCCAACTGATTTTTACCTGGTTTTCTGGTTGTTCAACAAAGATTATTGCCACCTGTGGACCGTCGATCGTAGTCAACAAATCGATGAGGTCTGCATCGTCGGAGTCCGGATATTGGGCCTGCTCCCGATCCGCGATCCGCAATATCGCCCAAACCACTCCATCGCGCATATCGATGCGTGATAGGCCCAGCGCCCAGTAGCGAATGGCTTCGACGCTTCGTCCAAGTAGGGCTTTTCGGTATAGCTCCGATATGTTAGGCCCGAGGTCAATCAATTCCGCCGCGGTTCTCATGACCTCGGAGTTCACACTGCTTGTACGAAATCCAAGCGTATCGGTGACGAGGCCGAGCAATAGATTCTCAGCGATTTCGATGGTAATGGGCAGTCCAAGTTCTGGAAAAAGCCGGTACAGCACCTCAGTGGTGGAGGCTTTTTCCGACTCCACGATATTGAGGGTTCCGTATCTGGTGTTGCTTGGATGGTGGTCGATGTTCAGATCCACCCGATCGACTGAGAACGGTCCTATGCGCCGGATATCGGCTGCGTCTACCGTGATTACCGCGTACTCGCCTTCAGGGAGCCCTGCCTGTACCTGGTCGGCACCGGGAAGAAATTGCCACTTTTTAGGAAGGCCCTCACTCAGTACCGGAATAGCTACCTTCCCGATCTCTTGCAGGGTTAGGGTCATAGCAAGCAGAGATCCAACTGCATCGCCATCGGGACGTTCGTGGCTTATGACCACAATGGATGACGAGTCAGCGATGAATCTTGCTGCCCGCTGAGTCTCAGCTGTCATCCGTATCTAATTCCTGATCGTTATCGTGGGGAAATGATTTGATGGATTCGTCAGGTAAGTCGCCGTTGGGATCGTCGCGCTGCTCGCGTTCTTCCCGCAAGCGGTCCAGCAACTCATCCACTCGCGCACCCCGATCCGGAGAATAGTCCCATCGAAATCGAAGTTGCGGGAAGGCACGCATGGGAATGTTTGAAGTCAACTCCTTGCGCAAGAAACCTCGCGCACTCTCGAGCGCGGGCAGCACTTCCTGCTCGTCTTCTAGGGCCGTTACGTAAATCGTGGCGTATGCTAGCTCGCGATCGACTTCGACTCCGGTTACCGTGAGCCCCGCCAGCCGCGGATCTGCCACTTTTCGCTGAAGCAGGATCGCCAATTCACGGTTGATCCGATCAGCGACCCTGCGCGCGCGTGTCTCACTTGGCACGACGAAAACCCACTTTATATGCTAAGCACATCGCCCCCTCGAACTGAACCGTCCGCAACTACCGGGGAGCTATTCTACTGCGACAGTCTCCTCAATAAAGGCTACCAGTCGGTCGCCCTTCTTAAAGGCCTCGAAGCCTTTCAGGGCGATCCCACACTCAAAACCCTCTCGGATCTCACGCACATTTTCCTTTTCATGCTTAAGTGAGGCGATCGGGCCTTCATGGAGATTTTCCTCATCACGTATGACTCGCATGCGGGCGTTACGTCGAATCTCTCCTTCGAGCACCCGACAGCCCGCGATCTTGCCCACCTTCGGAATGCGGAAGATTTCCAGCACTTCTGCCTGACCCAGATCAACCACCCGCTTTTCAGGCTCCAGCATCCCTTTGAGCGCCATCTCAATGTCCTCTGTCAGACGATAGATAACGTCGTACAGGCGGATGTCGACCTTTTCCTTTTCCGCAGCTAAACGAGCCGATTGATCTGGCGTCACATTGAATCCGATCACGATGGCTCCTGATGCTGCCGCGAGCATTACATCGTCTTCCCCTATGTTGCCCGTTGCTGAGTGCAGCACGTTGATCCGGATGTCCGCAACGTTTAGCTCCTCCAGCGAATTAATGATCGGTTCCAGCGAGCCTTGTACGTCGGCCTTCACCACCAATCTCAATTCCTTTGTTTCGCCCGCCTGGAAAGCCTCGAAAACCTGATCCAGGGTCATGGCTGCCGAGCCACCTGGCGCTGCCGTCACTTCATCTTGGCGAGCCTTGATGATGGCTTTAGCTTCTCGTTCAGATGCCACCAGGGTGAAAAGCTCGCCCGCCTGGGGCACATCCGACAACCCCAACACTGATACCGGTGTTGAAGGTGCAGCCTCCTTAATGGCGCTTCCTTGGTAGTCAAACATGGCACGAATACGGCCTTGCGCATTGCCAGCAATCACAACATCGCCACCGTGGAGCGTGCCGTTTTGAACCAGTAGAGTCGCAAGGACTCCTTTGGTTTTATCCAACTCGCCTTCGATTACCGTTCCGAGCACCTTCCCTTCAGGGTCCGCTCGGATCTCGGTCGAGTCAGCAACCAGCAGGATGGCTTCCAACAGATCCTCGATGCCAGAACCCTGCTTGGCCGAAACCGGGACGACCATTGTCTCGCCTTCCCATTCGTCGGGTATCAATCCAACATCTGCAAGTTCTTGCTTCACCTTATCCGGATTGGCGTTAGGTCGATCGACCTTATTCAAGGCCACAACAATAGGTACGCGCGCCGCGTTTGCGTGTGCCAGTGCTTCGCGTGTTTGAGGCATCACTCCATCGTCCGCTGCGACTACCAACACCGCGATATCGGCGCCTTGAGCACCCCGTGCACGCATGGCCGTGAACGCAGCGTGGCCGGGCGTATCCAGGAAGGTGATAGGCCGTCCGTTGTGAGCGATCTGATAAGCCCCGATATGCTGGGTTATGCCGCCTGCTTCCCCGGCCGCGACCTCTTCTTGACGAATTGCGTCGAGCAATGTGGTTTTTCCATGATCAACATGCCCCAGGATGGTAACGACTGGAGCTCGATCCACGAGCTTCTCCGGATCCTCGTCATCAAGCATCCGCCGCCAACGCGGAAGCTCGGCTGCTTCTTCCGAGGCCTCCGCTTCCGTCGGCTCAAGCGCCTGAGCTTCAAAGCCAAACTCCGCGATAACAATCGCGGCGGTATCGAAGTCGATTTGCTGATTGATGTTAGCCATGACTCCATTGGCCATCAGATGCTTAATTACATCGATTGGGCTCGCGTCAATACGTTCCGCCAGATCGCGGACCGTTAGGGTATCGGGGATTTCAATGAGGTTTTGGCCATCCTCGCTCATGTCGCACCTCCAGCCCTTGGCCGGAGTCAGAGCGCGCTACCGGCCTAGGGGATCTTGCCTGTTGCCGCGTGGTACTCAACCATTGGCTTCTGGCAACTGATCCATGTACTGCATCAGTTCGTTTCGTTCGTCAATCGTTATATCTACTCGTAGCGCCTTGGAGAGAGATCCTTTCAGACCCCTTTCCCAGCAGCTCTTTCGGTCATGTAAATAGGCGCCCCTGCCGGGAGCTTTCGAGGTCGGATCAATCCTAACACCATCGGGGGTACGAACGATGCGGATTAAGGACCTTTTTGGACGCACTTCCCTGCAGCCCACGCAGGTCCTCTGTGGGACGTGTTTCCCCGACATCAGATCCTGGTGGGACTATTCCTCCTAATCCTCAATATCCTGCCAGTCGGTCCGCCGGCTTTCCTTTCTCCGGTGTCGCACTACCGTCTCGCCAAGATCTGGATCATACTCGACTACTCGCGAGCGTTCCTTACGCTTCTTGCGTTCTGCTTCACGCTCCGCCTCGGTTAATTCAGAGTCCTCTACGTCTAATACAGCCTGGCTAACTTCCTCGATAGCGCGCTCAAAGGCCTCCTCGATGGGTATCGGTTGGACCTCTTTTTCGGTTTCAGCCTCGCCCTCAGCCTCAGCTACAAGCTCGCCTTCAACCTCAGCCTCCGGTGCTTCGGGCTCAGCTCCAGCATCGCCTTCCTCGGCAGCTTCAGCTTCCGCCTCCGCTTCTTCCTCAGGAGGCAGCTCACCTTCTTCTACAGGCTCTTCCTCGATGACCGGTTCGGGATAGTCGTATCCAGGAAGCGTATCCTGTAGTTCCGAGATGGCCTTTGGCCCAACGCCTTGCAGGGCTAAGATCTTATCCGCGTCAATCTCCAACTGCTCAAGTGCCTGTCCGGCAGTCTCATATCCAGCTTCAGCGAGCAAGTTAGCGACCCGAGTACTGATTCCGGCTTCGGCCAAGGTCGCATGGTATGCGCCCTCGGGAATTCCCTCGCGTACCTTCTCAAGCTTCTCGAGGTAGACCTGCCGCTCTGCATCGCGGCGCGCCATTAGCTCCTCTTCCACCCGCACTACGAAATCAGTCAGCAAGTGGTATTCCTCAGGAGTTACCGGGCGAGTCTCCTCCTTCTTAGTCAGGATCATCTCTATCTGGGGCATCGTTTCCGCTTCCGTCTCAGCCATTTCCGCGAAGGATTCATCCGTAGCTAATCGGTTCAGCGATTCGGTTGCTGCTTCGACGAGGCTCTTGATGTCGATACGCCAGTTCGTAAGCCGCGCAGAAAGACGTGCGTTCACACCGGCACGTCCGATTGCCAGGCTGAGCTGGTCTTCCGGGACAACCACCGCGGCAGTCTTGCCGCGCTCCACATCCTCGTCAAGGAAAACGCCCGATACGCGAGCCGGGCTCAACGCTTTCGAGATGAACGTGGCAGCATCCGGATTCCACTCGATCACATCGATTTTTTCGTCGTTTAGATCGCGTACGATGGACTGAATGCGCACCCCTCGCATGCCGACGCACGCGCCCACAGGATCCACTCCGTCGCGCGTGGCCGCAACCGCCACCTTGGCTCTCTTGCCCGCTTCACGCGCGATGGCCTTGATCTCAACCAGACCCTGATTGATCTCGGGCACTTCCATCTCCAGCAATCGACGGAGCATGTTGGGATGCGTGCGTGAGACTACGATTACAGGTCCTCGAGACGACTTCCGAACCTCGAGCACATAGACCCGAATGCGATCTCGAACATGAAATCGTTCGCCGGGGATTTGCTGGTTTCTAGGAAGTATGGCCTCCGCTCTACCGAGGCCAACCGTAACCGCCTGAGGGGTAATTGAGTGCACGGTACCATGCACCATGTCGCCCTCGCGCTCGATGTATTCGTCATATTGCGCATCGCGTTCTGCCTCACGCAATCGCTGCAGGATCACCTGTTTAGCAGTCTGGGCCGCCACTCGGCCGAAGTCCTCCGGTGTGGAGTCGACCAGCGACATCCCGCCCATTTCTGCTTTTTCGTCATACTGAAGCGCACCATCGAGAGTTACTTCCGTAAGCGGGTTTTGGACCTCGTCGACGATCTCTTTTTCAGCAAAAATGCTCACCTCGCCCGTCTCTCCGCTAACGCGGGCCTCGATCTCCTGCGCGGTTGAGGCGTTCACAGATCGACGGTAGGCAGACACCATGGCGGCCTCGAGTGCCTCCATCACGGTATCCTCGGAGAGCCCAAAGCGCTCGGTGATTTCATTGAACGCCAGCGTAAATTCGCTCTTCATTTCTTACTTACCCCTTCTTTGATTCTCTATTCATCGCGATGCACCCGGACGAATGCACAATGTGCCCATCTATGAAGAAAAGTGGGGGTTGCCCACTTTTCCGACGACTCTCTGCGATGAACAAATTCATTCTAGCACAGCGCCATGTGCTCCGCAAGCACGGCGCAAATTTGAGCAGCTTTGGCCAGGATCAGGCTATGGTTCTTGCCATATTAGCGATCGCTGGCCAGCGACATGCTCTTCGAAGGCTGGCTGCAAATCTGAGCAGCTACTCTCCCGTGGTTCTTATCAGATTAGCGAGTGTGGGAGCGGCTATCCCTCGGGAAGCTCATAAAGGATTCGATTATCCTGGGTGGAGCAGGTGCAGGCGGGAACGACCTTGGATCCCTTGGTGAGTGTGCCCTCGTACGGCTCGTCGGCACCATCAGCTACCCATCCATCCAGGACAAACGGTACGGCGCCCGCTGCGGAGAACCACTCGCCGTTATAGCGCCTCGCAAGGTGGAAATGGGTGCCGGTAGATCGCCCGCCCTCGCATGAGGGATGACCTAGAAGATCACCAGGCTGAACGCGCTCTCCTTCGGCAATACGGTTGTCTTCAGCCATGTGGAAAAAGAACAATACCCAGCCCGATCCCCCATAACCGTCTCCATCGAGGTCGAGCTCAACAATAGCCTCGTCGCTTCGAATAATGACCCCGGAGGCGGGCGCCGTCACCCACTCCTCAGAAGGTATACATCCGGTCTCTTCGGCAGGCGGTGCGAAATCTAGCGCACCCATCGGCAGGCTGGTACCCCAGGAAAAGTGCGGACCTCCAGTAAAGTCCCAGATGCGATCTGGAGCAAAGGGCAGACCCAGGGAGGGCTGAGTCAGCTGAGCTGGAATGAGATCGGCCGCCCTATCAAAGGGATTTCCCCACAGGTCCTGGAAGGTGGATATGAATCCCTGGGGTCCGATGGCATGTTCAAACTCATCAGAGTCATGCAATCCAGCTAGAAGCATTTGCACGGCCACCGTTCCTGCGTTTTGCCAGGAATCAGGCCGGTAAAGCATTCCATCTACGGTCTCAAACTCCCGCAGCGATCCGCTCCGCCACCCATAGTAGCCATCGTTTAGTCGTTCTGCTGCCCAGAGCAGCTGGCGAAATAATCCCCGATACCGGTCGTCGACATGTCCGACCGGGAAGTTTTTTACCTGATCGTCGGGAAATGGATCGGTAAGGCCGGAGCTTCCATATTCTAAAATGGCCATCAACAAGCGAGGGTTCAGCGAGTAATTGCGCGCGATGATTTCGATGACCTGCCAGGCCGGCCGATCGATTCGGTATGCATAGTCGGCAGCATCCTTTACATAACCGGGGTGGCTCAGCAGTTCGAGCCGGAAGTCAAAGTCTTTTGCGGTCGGGCCGTAAATGACTTCGCTGTCAGGCATGATCTGGAAGGGGGTGCCGGTCAGCGGCAAATAATAGGCAGGAATTTCGAGCGCCATTCCAGGAGCAAGAGTCGTCGTATCCGGCGAAAGCCCAAGGTTGGCATCCAGAATTTCACCGACGGATGTATTGAAGTGTGCCGCTACACCCGGCAGCGTGTCGCCATTCTGCGCGCGATAGGGAACCAGTTCACCCGGAGGATGAGGGCCGCGTGTAGGCAGAGGGGTAGCGTTCGAAGCTGGCTGAACTGTCGCCTCAGGTGTGGAGGTTGGGAGGATAGGGCCGGGTGAGGAGCAGGCCGAAAGTAGCAACGAACTTGCCACAAGCAGCAGACCGGCCAACCGAGGGGCCCGGCTGATCACCGAGAAATATTGGTTTCTCGACTGGCGCAGATACAGGCTAAGACGACCTCATCCCCCTTGATCAGGGCCCCTTGATATGGATTTAAACCTGCCTGAGCGACCCAACCACTCAATGTGAAGGGTAGTGCTCCGTCAGCTAAAATCCATTCCCCATTGTACTTGCGGGCGAAGTGAAGGTGGGTACCGGATGCTGTACCGCCTTCACAGGACGGGTGCCCAATTAGATCGCCCGTCTCGACAAAATCGCCTTCTTGTACCTGCCTGTCGCTTACGTGGAGATAGAGCAAATTCCATCCTGTCTGCTCTTCACCGTCTCCATCGAGATCAAGGACCACAACGCCCTCACCTGTACGCGCGACCAGGCCAGGTGCGGCCGCTAGCACCCATTCGTCAGACTTAGCGCAGCCCGTTTCGAGCGAGGAGGGCGCGAAATCAAGCGCAGCCCAAGCAGATTCCTTTTCCCAAGCTCCGTGGGGACCCCCCGTGAGCGCCCAGATCCTTCCCTTGAAAAATGGCAGGATCAGCTCGGGTTGCTTTAGGCCAGCCTCATAGAGAGGGTGAGAATAGTCAAAGGGGTCGCCGAAGAGCCTGTGATAGGTTTCGATAATACCTGTGGGTGAGAGAGCCTCCGCCCAGCTCCGGCCCGAACCACGCAGAGAAAAGTAGTATTGCAGGCCGACTGTGCCCGCATTTAGGTCCGGCGCCAATCGGACGATGGAGTTGTCCGGAAAAACAATCTCCGTCAGGGTTCCTGCCCGCCAGCCATAGAAGCCGGTACCAAGCTCGTTCGCCAACCAAGTCAACTGCCTGTACAGCCCCCAGGCGTCGGATACCTCGTGACCCAGGGGGAATCTCAGTTCGTACACCGTGGGTTTTACGGGATTCGTGACCCAACCCGAGTGATACTCGATCAGAGCCAACAGCAAACGGGGGTTCACCGAATGATCGCGCGCAGCAAGTGCTACGACCTCGGCACCTGAGACCATACGCCTGGCAGCAATCTCTTCATACTCGCTAAGAAATCCCCCCTGCGCGTCGACAAATGCTTCGATATCAAAATCCACGGCATGCGGCGAGTACACAAGCTCGCTGTCCGGGATCAGTTCGTCTGAGGGCCCTGTTGGGCCCAATCGCCGAGGCACAAACAGGATCTGGCCTGGTGAAAGCAGCTCGTTTTCAGCAGGGAGCTGACCCTCCGGCACGATCACATCCGAGGGGAGCACTCCAAATCGGAGCGCAACACTGCGCAATACATCCCCAGCTCGGGCTCGGTACAGGATGGTTTCTATTGATTGCTCAACTGCCAACGTCGGGGTGGGAGGATAGGTCGGAGATACAAGAGGCTCTGGCTGCAGGGCCTCCGTTGGTTTCTGAGTGGGTTCGGGTTGTGGCACAGCCGTTGGGGTAGGTTCGGGAGGCAGTTCCGTAGGATCATGAGCCGCCGCTTCTGCGGCCGATTCGACGACGTTGGGTGCGGGTACGTCGGCACGCGTACAGGCCAGAGTAGCCAAAAACAAGGTTGCAATAAAGGTAAATACCGCTAAAGGAGCTCTGGAGGAGTTTGAAAGGTTCATCGTGAGATCTGGTTGAATGGGAACCGGCAGGAACACGCGTCCAGCTGTGTACCATCACGCATTAACGCTCCGTTGTATTGCGCTCCATCTCCTTGCGAGACCCAGCCGTCCAGGTCGAAAGGCAAATCACCATCGGCTGGAATCCACTCTCCGTTGAATTTGCGCGACAGATGCAGATGCGTGCCGCTGGACACCCCTCCCTCGCAGGATGGATGACCGACAGGGTCGCCTCGTTCCAAGTAGGTACCGGCTGGAACCCGATCGCGGGTCTCAATGTGGAGATACTGTATGGTCCATCCGCTCCCCTCAAAGCCGTCTCCATCCAGATCCTGAATCACTTCTCCATCGGACGAACGCACCACCGGACCATCAGCGACAGCCACCACCCACGCGTTTGAGAGCACACATCCCAGAGCATTGCCCGGAGGAGCAAAGTCCAGGGCAGACCATGCAGCCCCGTTTCCCCAGCCGCTATGGGGCCCACCCGTGAACGACCACACCTGGTCTTCTTCAAATGGGAGCTGTAGGTCAGGCTGTTCAAGGTCTTCGGGAATGACGACGTGCTGCGGCTCGGTGAATGGATTACCGAACAGGATTTCGTAGACTCGATAGAATCCGTCTTCTCCGATAACTGTTCGCCACGAATCCGGCGGATAGAGTTGGCCAAACAGCCACTGGACTGCTGCTGTACCGGCGTTGATGCCCGCGCCCGGCAGAACAGCCGATCCATCCGAAAGGATGTAGGGTCCCGCCCAGCCGGCTCTCCATTGATAGTAACCACGATTGAGCTGATCGGCTGCCCAGGACAGCTGCGCGTATAGCCCCTCATAGCCGCTGCGCTCGTAGCCAAGCTCGTACGCATAGCGCCCCGGCGCGCGTTCAGGCATCGTCAGCCATCCGCCTTGGTATTCGAGGATAGCGAGCAAGAGACGCGGATTGACGGAATATTCGGAGGCTACCTGCTCCAGGATCTGCGCCCCAGAAAGTTCCTTCCCATTGACGAATTCAGAATAGCGATTGAGTGCTCCATCCCAGGCACGAATAAGTTCGGTAGCCGAGAAGCCTAAGGCGCTTTCACCGTTGACGAGCTCCGAATTCGGAATGACCTTGTAACTGGACGAAGGTGCTTGAGGCATTGGGGTGGGCACATGAAGAACCTGACCCACCGCTAGGATATTGGGGTTCGACAGACCGTTCTCGACCACGATCTGATTCGCTCCAACCCCAACGCGTCCAGCAATTCCGTTCAGGGAATCGCCATACTGGACTGTATACCATTCCGGAATGTCCCGTGGGTCGGGCGGATCACGCACGGGATCGGGAGTCGGTGTAAGGAATGGGGACGCTTGCTCCACCGGCACAATAGGTACTTCTGTTACAGGAGGTGCCTTGCTACCGGATCCTCCCGGGCTGCCGCGCAGTTCGAGCCCAAGGAATTCCAGCGGTTGATCCCCGCGTGAACAGGCCAATATGGCGCTCATAAGAAGTAGCAGTAACAGCCACGGCCTTAGATCAGCACGGATATTCATTTTTTTTGGTACAGGAGAGGACTTCACACCCTTACGGGGCGCAATTTTCATGCCAGCGGAGTCCCTCCGGCTTTGCAAGCTCTATGCAAATTCCAGGGCTCTCGCCCTGGTGCGCAGACGACCCGATATCTCAAGCCGCCTAGTGGCCTCGGCAGTGCCGGACAGACTCTGACACGGATTGGATGAAATGCAAGTAGGTTTGGCCGTGATTGTGGACTGATTAAGGCCTGGCGAAAGAGTTTGGACGTCTAGAGCCTCTTCTCCAGTACGAAGGCAGGTTCGCGGACCTGCCTCAGCTTCCCTTTGTGGTCAACGTAGGACCACTCGCCGGGGTCTTCTGCGAACACGCTGTAACCTGCCCGCTCGTAGAGACGTCTTGCAGCGAAATTTCTCTTTGCTACCGAGATAACGGCTCGATGAAATCCTCGAATGGCAAGATTATCCTCCGCCTTCTGTAGCAGTGAACTCCCTACTCCTTGGTTGCGGAAAGCCGGCTTTACCCTGAAAGCATAAAAATACCCGGAAGAGGCGCCCCTTGTCGAGAACGCAGCACGGATTGTCAGCTGGATGAATATCTGCCCGACCAGCTGATCGTCGATCTCGGCCAGCAAGAGAATGCGACGTCCATGGCGAGCCTCATCGATCGCACGTTTGAACAGGCGGCGATAGTGGGCATACTCTCCGTCCCACTCGAGTGCTCTTAAGTCTTCGGTGGTGGCGAGCCGAATATTGGCAATCTGATCGCCTTCAGTGAAGGAGCCTTCGAAGGCACGTGCAGGCTTATCCACCGGCTGCAGCCTCCTTTAGTAACCTCGCCAGCAGCTCTTGCTCTTCATCCGCCGTTTTCACCTCGCCGTCCAGCCAGGCGGCTCTTAGGACTCTCAAAATTTGGCCGTATGCTGGACCAGGCTCCAAACCCAATTCACGTAATCCGTCACCATCAACCGTTGGCTGCACCCAACGCCATTGCGCAAGATAAGTCTCAAGGATCTGCTGAGCTGCAGCTTGATCCTTGAGCGCCAACCATATTGCCACGAGCGCGGCTTCAGGCTGCGGATCCAGGCATTCCACCCACTCACTCGGAGTTCGGGTCTGCGAGAAATCGCCGTGCTCGCGACCTGTCTTAATAGCGACCGTTGCTTCCGGCTGACTCATATGGAGCCGCTGAATGACGGCGTCGGCCTCACCTGCAGAGAGGCGATAAAGCCAGAGGGCGTAGAACAATTCGCTAAAAGTAGGGATGCGTTCAAGTTTCCATGATGCCGGGGGAGCAAATTCCCGCGCGGCTGACATGCGAGCCTCGATCCATTCATCCCACTCGAGCGCCGAGTGAATAGCCGCTAGCAAGCCAAGCTGTTTCAATCGGAGCATGATTGAGCTGAAGCTGCCTTCCTTTAGAATAGCGTCAATCTCACTTTGTATCCTCTCGCCGCTAACGTTATCGAGCAGGGGCAGCGCTCGCTCCAGCAGCTCCAGCGTTCGTGTTTCGATCGCAAATCCGAGCCTCTGTTCGAGGCGGACAGCACGAAGCATCCGGGTCGGGTCGTCGACGAAGCTCAGCGAGTGCAGGACGCGAATTTGCATTTCACGGATGTCCCTGCCGCCACCCCAGGGGTCCAATAGCTGTCCATAATGATGTCCGTCCAGCCTCATTGCGAGGGTATTGATGCTGAAATCACGACGGTGAAGGTCCAGCTTGATGCTGCCCTCCGTTACAGACGGCAATGCAGTTGGGTGAGAATAGAACTCGGTTCTCGCTGAAACGAAGTCGACGGTTTCGGGTAATTCTGAAGATTTCAGATCTAAAGCGCGCTTGAAATCCTTATTTTGCGGATCCAGCTGCCATTTCGCGGTTCCAAAGCGTCGGTGACTGCTCACCTGGCCCCCATATTGAGCAGCCAACACCTCACCCAGCGCTATTGCATCTCCCTCTACGACAAGGTCGTAGTCTACGCTCGGCGTATCCAGGATCAGGTCTCGCACAAATCCGCCCACAATATAGAGCGCCACATCGGTAGTTTCCGATTCTTTGGCGATGAGGCGCAGCAGAGCCAGTCGTTCCGCGGGGAGCGCATTTTCCAGTTTTTCTGCGAGTCCGTGGTTGGACCTAGAGTTTGAACTGTTCCCAAGCGAACTCAATAGATCGGTTCGGGTAACAATGCCAATCACCTCGCCGCTTGCCGGGTCCGAAACCGGGACCTGACCCCAGTTGTGCTCGATCATTTCACGCTGCAGGTGACGGATCGAATCTTGAGGGTGAACGACAAGGCTTCCGGCTTCCATGATCTCGGATACCGGGCTGCCTTGCATCCCATGCGCGACGGCTCGATCGACGGCTCGTCGGGTGAGCAATCCGACCACCTCACCGCTGTCAGTGACAGGGTAACCCTCATGACCATACCGCTTCATGCGTTCGGCAGCCTCAGCAACCGTTGCTGAACGGTCCAGCAATTGAGGACCCTTTGACATGATCTCACCCACGGTACTTGGGAGATCGATCAATTCCTCTAGCAGCGGGATTAGCTTTTCTTGAACATCATCTACTGTCATATCTTTGACCAGCGCGGCTGCCGCTCTGCTGTGTCCCCCACCCCCAAAGCCCTCAGCGAGTTTCCCCACGTCGATCGATTCTACATAGGAGCGTGCCACTAACTGCACCCGTCCGTTGAGTCTAACGATCAGGAATAGCGCGGCTGCGTCATAAACATCTCCCAGTTTGTGTGCCAGAGTCGAAATCTCATCGGTTGTTCCCCCCGCTTGACCTTTGGCGATGACGACTTCCATGCCCTGGATCGTGGAAACTGCCGCGCCTTCAACCAGCTGCTCGAAAAGCGATTGCTGCTCAGATGAAAGAGGTTGATTGAGGAATTCGTTCGCGATGATCAGACTGGCTCCCTGATCGAGCAACCAGGCGCTGGCGCGAACATCTCGCGCGGTAGTGCCAGGGTATGAGAGCGATCCCGTATCTTCATAAATTCCGAGCAGCAGCAGTGTAGCGGATGAGCTTGACAGATCCTTGTTCGAGTTTTGCAAAGATTCAACAAGCAACGTGGCCGTGGCTCCCAATTTTTCGACTTGGACGTTCCAGCCCGGGTCGAGGTCAGATTCCATTGGATGGTGGTCGATCACGTTCACTTGCGTATCAGAGTTCAGACCATTCAAGGCGATGGGGCGCTGGGAATCGACCACGGTGAGCTCGGTGATGGGCTTGTCTTTGAGCTCATCCAGCTCACTGAGCGGAAATTTCTCACCATACAGGGTCAAGAATCCTCGAACGTTTCGATTCAGCCGCCGGGGTCGAACAGGCGCGGCCCCAGGATGCAGCAGTGTCGCTGCCCAGAGCGACGCGATAGCGTCAAAATCGGCCTGCTCGTGCGTGCAAATCAAGTGCACTTTGGCTATGCTCTTCCGTTGCGGTTCGATCTCGGGCGAGGATTATACATCTGGCACCGCCGCGAGCTCAGCGATGGCTCGCTGCAGCGCTAACTCCACAGGCGTTCCCAGCACCGATACGGCACGCGCAGCTCTTTCTAGCACTTCAACATATTCCGGTCGCGGACTGGAGGTCGGCAGAGCGGTTCCTTCTAATAGTGCAGCATGCATCTGACCAACGTGACCTGGAAGTGGGGGCGCCGATATGTGTACAGGTATGTGGGCTGCGCCATTGGGATTGCTAAGGGCAAGTTGGGAATCTTCCGACAGCAAGAATCCGATGAATTCCCATGCTGCGTCAAAGTCCGGCGGCCCTACCGTAGATGAGAAGTACACATTTTCTGTCCACACGTAACCAGCTACCGATTCCCCGGTCTGTTCGTAGACGGGCCAGGCATCGATCTTAAGACCACCTTCGCCTAAAGCCTCGCTCAGTTCCTCAAATCGTTCCGTACTCTCAATCAACCATCCAGCTTGGCCTGCTTCAAACTTCTCGCGGTCCTCGTCCGAATTGAACACAACCGGACCGGCGGGCGTGAGGTCTCGAATCAATTCCAGCCAACAGCGAACTACTGGGTCCTCCAGATCCGGCGCAGATCCATCCAGCATCAGCAGTCCACCACAGGCTACCGCAAACGGAGCTGCATTCTGAAATCCGTAATCCTGCGCCACCCCTTCGTTGAAGCTACCTCGAAGCACCGCATCTCTCTCTACCATTGCTTCGATCGTGCCTGCAGGTATCGGTGCCAATTCACGATTGCGATACAACACGTTGCCACGCATCTGTATGGGAATTCCCAACACCCGTCCTTCGTGGTTGGTCTGAGCCCACGGCAGCGGGTGAACCAGGACTCGGAATTCATCGGTTGGATGCTCCGTAAGCTCTTGCGTCAGTCCTGCCTCGAAGAGCTCTCTAGCCCAGGTTGAGGGAGCCAAGACGAGTGAGGGAAGCCTCCCGGTGGCTTCCGCATCGTCGAGTGCCGTTCGGAGATCTTCCACTGGAACATAGGAAACTGCGAAAGAGTATCCAGGATACTGAGATTGGAAGGTCTCAATCAGGTCGTTGAGCTCTCGCAGAGCTTCTGGTTTCCATGACATCCAAAGGCTGACTGACCCCGTTCGATCACTGGTCGGCCGCAAATTCGGTGTCGGCGCTGGCGTGGGTCCGACTTCCGTTGCTTGGGGCTCGGAGGTCGGAGTCGGCTCCGATTGTTCACATGCCGAGAGCGTGGCCGCAATCAAGCCAACGATCAGAACTTTGAGAATAGCCGTCGACTTGGAGCTACTAGGCTGGCTGCGCGACATTGGGGGGCTCGCGCGAAGTCTACCATGAAGCTTCCGTGCACTCTCCGCTCGGTATAATCTCGGCGTGTCCCGCTCGCAATGGCGGCTCATCTTGTCCGACCCCTTGTCGGGTCCCATGAATATGGCCGTGGACGAAGCAATTCTGGAGGCCGTACTCAACCATGATGCACCTCCTACCTTGCGATTCTACGCATGGAATCCGCCTTGCTTATCTCTTGGCTATGCGCAGTCTATCGATGATGTCGATCGAGCTGGGATTGAGCGCGAACGGTGGGATCTTGTCCGGAGGCCAACCGGCGGTAAAGCCATTCTGCACACCGACGAGATCACCTATTCAATTTCAGCGCCCGATGACCACCCTGTATTTGCTAATGGTGTGCTGCCTAGCTATGGACGGATAAGCCGAGCTTTGATTGCTGGTTTGCAAAGGGTGGGCTTAGATCCGGAACTGAACGTTTCCCCTCCTGCTACCGAAAACAATCCTGTGTGCTTTCAGAATCCGGGAGCATTTGAAATCACGGTCGAGGGGAAAAAGCTGGTGGGTTCAGCACAGCTGCGCCGAGCAGGCGGGGTCCTTCAACATGGCTCATTGCCTCTGGTTGGTGAGCTGGCTCGGATCTGCCAGGGACTTTTTTATGCCAGCGGGCCTGAGCGAGAGCAGGCCATGGAACAGGTTGACCGCCACGCAATCACGGTCGAGCGAGCACTGGGAGATGCGGTCACCTGGGTGCAAATGGCGGAGCACTTGAGGGTGGGCTTTGAGAACGTACTGCAATTGCATTTTAAGCGCGAAGACCTGACTCGGCCGGAAATCCTCCGCTCGCATGAGATCTTCGAAGAGCGATATTCATTGCCTGATTGGACGCAACGCATCTGATGCATGTCCAAGTGCTGACTTTGGAGCTACATCTTCCCGGCTGCTCATCCCTAAAGGAGAAACGTAGTCGCTTAAAACCCCTGCTCGCCGCGCTCCACAAGAACTTCAATGTCTCGGCCGCCGAGATTGAACACCAGGACTCGCATCGCTCAGCTGTGATCGCCTGCGTTGTGGTCAGTAATAGCAACAGACATGGAAACCAGGTCTTATCCGGTATACCGGCCTGGACCGAGAGCCGATTCCCCGATATCCAAATCGTCGACGACCACATCTCACCCTGGTAGGCAGTAAAAGAAAAAAACCCCCGAAGGGGCTCATCTTGATTCATACTGCAGAACTTACGCTGCCTGGATGTTCGGGTTCAGTGCCTTGCGGCGAACCAGAGTTCGGAGCCTGGAGGCCAATAAGCTGGCATGCACCGGCTTGATCAAGTAGTCATCGGCGCCAGCGTCCAGTGCGCGAGCCACACTGCCTGGCGATCCGAGTGCCGAAAGAATTAGGATGGGAACGTCGGAGAAGGATCGGATACGCTCACAGACCTCCCAGCCATCAACTTCAGGCATTAGGAGATCCAGGATCACCACATCGGGTGCTCCGTCGGTTTCCTGTACAGTCTGTATCCCTTCTTCGCTGGACAGTACCGACTTAATCTGAAAGTCCTGGCCCCGCAGCAGGGTCCGAAGCATAGTGGAGAGATCGGGGTCGTCATCAATCAACAGGACTTCGATCGCCATAATCCATTCCCACGAAATCGTTCACATTATCTACGAAGAAATCCCCCTTTCAGCTTACAGGGACCTTGCAGTACTACCTTCCACTTGCCCGACCCTTGGGGAATAGCTAAGATACCCGCGGGAATAGTCGAATCATGGCAGAAGCCGTTCCTCCTACCGTAGAAACGAAGATGCTCCCCTGTCCCCAGTGCAATTTTCCGATTCCTGGGGACTCTCGGACCTGTCCCAATTGCAGCGTGGACCTTGCCTTGCTAGCCTTGCTTGCCGAACGCAGCTACCTGGCTGGAATTCCTGAGACAGCCCCGCTTCCGGACACTCCGGATGCTTTTGTGCCTCGCATTGGTGATTACCTCATAGAAAAGGATCTGCTCACCGAGGAACAGCTTCAACTTGCTCTCGCAGAGCAGAAAAGACTTGCCGAGCAGGGGGAGCGCCGGCTTCTGGGTCAGACTCTGGTGGAAATGGGGATGGTCTCCCGGGAAACGATCGATATGGCCATCACCAACCAGATCATTGAGCTTAATGCGGCGCTCCAGGATTCCAATCGGACTTTAGAGCTGAGAGTATCGGAGCGAACAGCGGAACTCAAGCAGGCTCTCGCTCGCCTCACCGAGCTTAACCAGCTGAAGACTAATCTGATATCCAACGTTTCTCACGAGCTGCGCACTCCGCTGGCACACATCAAGGGCTATGTGGAGTTGCTAGAGGAGGAGGAGCTTGGCGACCTAACGCTGGAGCAAGGTAAGGCGATGAGCGTTATCAGCCGGGCCACTGTAAGGCTCGGCCACCTGATAGAGGACCTGATTGAGTTTTCAACTGCCTCCCGAGAGGGAATCGATTTGAAGCTTGAACCGGTGTCGATTCCCCCATTAGCGCGGGAGATCGTAGAACGATCTAAACCGAAGGCTGCTCAGGAGGGGATCAGGTTGCGCATAGCGGTGGACAAGAGCATCCCTCCGGTAGAGGCCGACACAGAGAAGCTCAGTTGGGTGATCTACCAGCTCGTGGATAATGCGATCAAATTTACACCTGAAGGCGGCCGCGTGAAGCTGTGGGCTGAACACGTAAGCGGATTTGTGACTATCGCAGTCTCGGACACAGGCATAGGTATACCTGCCAACATGATCGATGAAGTGTTTCAGCCATTCCATCAGCTGGACGGCTCGGCGACCCGTCGCTATGGCGGGACCGGACTTGGGCTGGCGCTGGTGAAGCAGATCATTGAAGCGCATGGCTCTAGGATCACAGCCGAGAGCATGGAGAACAAGGGGTCGACTTTTCGATTCGAGCTTCCCGTCTCGGGCAATGGAGCACCTGAATGACCGGACCACTGGTTCGACCGGGTCCGCTCACTCATGGTACGGAACTCAACGCAGTCTATGCGATCGCGCGCATTGTGGCCGAAACGTACGATACCGAGGCCGGCCTGGATGCAGTGTTCCGTCTCTCACGTACGATCTTCATCTTCGATGTGGTTTCGTTGTTTCTCCACAATGAGGAGACCGGCGAATTTGAGCCAGCTTACGCGCTAGCGCTGGGCCGCGGTCGTTCGCGGGAGGCGGATCTCGTATGGGGTGAGCCTGCTGCAACGGAGGCTTACCGGAGCGGGCAGACTATCTTGAGGCAGGAAGATGCCGGCCCCAGCGTCAAGGGTCGCGAGCGGCGCCGTGACTATCTTGGTCTACCCATGATGGTGCACGGGCGCTGCGTAGGTGGCCTCGTGTTCGGTCGGTTTGGCGGACCCTCCTACCCTCCCGAGCATATTCGACTGGCAGAGTTTGTTGCCTGGCATGTAGGCCAACTGCTCGAAAATCGACGCATGGCTCGCCGCATCGCCTCTTTGGAGGCCCAGCGAGAGCTGGCGCGCATGCAAGACGAATTTATCTCAACCATTTCCCATGAATTGCGCACTCCGCTAGGCATGATCAAGGGCTATGTGACCACGCTCATGCGAGAAGATGCCAATTGGGCTTCTGAATCCCGTATGGAGTTCCTGGAGATTGTTGACGAGGAAGCGGAACGATTGCGTGAGCTCATCGATAACCTGCTCGACTCGTCGCGTCTGGAGACAGGCACACTTGGCATGACCCTCGAACCGATCAAGCTGCCAACCCTGATTCGCGATTCGGTGTCGCGCACCCAGGCGGTCTTTCCCGACATGCAGGTGGAGATCGAAATAGCCCAGGATCTTCCTACTCTGCAAGCAGATCCGACTAGGATCGCGCAGGTCATGGACAATCTCTTATCGAATGCAAACAAATATGCGCCGGGTGCCCCAATTGCCGTGCGAACCGACCGCTACGATAATGTGGTTGAGATTGGCGTCTTAGATGGAGGGCCGGGAATTCCCCCCGAGCATGTGCCACATCTTTTCGAACGCTTCTACCGAGTTCCCGAGCAGACCTCGCATGTGCGCGGGACAGGTCTTGGTTTGTACATTTGTCGAAAGATCGTTGAAGCCCATAGTGGCGAGATTGGCATAGAAAGCACGGAAGGCGAAGGCACGCGCATCTATTTCACATTACCCGTAGAGATGATGGAACCCATTCCGGAGGGCGAACATGAGCGATAAGAACACACTCCTGGTCGTTGACGACGAGCCACGGTACGTGCGGCTGGTTCAAGTCAACCTTGAAACAGCAGGATACGATGTCGAGACTGCCCATGATGGTCAGAAGGCAGTCGAGCACGTCGCCAACGTACAACCCGATCTCATTCTCATGGACGTGATGATGCCAGTTATGGATGGGTTTACTGCGACCGAACGCATCCGGGAATTCTCGACAGTGCCGATCATCATACTCACCGCCAAAGGAGAAGAGCGTGACCGAGTACGCGGTCTCGATGCTGGAGCCGATGACTACATCGTGAAGCCATTCTCCGCACAGGAGTTACTGGCGCGTGTGCGCGCTGTGCTCCGGCGAGCAGAACGGCAAACCGACAACGATTTTCACCAGCCGATTTATGAGCACCACGAGCTGAAGATCGATCTCGCACGAGCACTCGTAACATCAAACGGAGATGAAATCGCACTCACGGCCACTGAGTATCGCCTGCTTCAAACTCTCGCTTCTTCCGAGGGGCGCGTGCTTACTCCGGAGGAGCTCCTTACCGCGGTGTGGGGTCCTGAATATCGGGATGACAAGGAAATCTTGTGGGTCTGCTTGAGTCGGTTACGCCAGAAAATCGAGCCGGATCCCAAGAATCCGATCCACATAGTCACTCGTCAGGGCCTAGGGTACCTGATTCCGCCCACGTCTGAAAACGGCACCGGCGCGGCAGCCTAAACTTAATCTGGCTACATCCATGGGCGGTACCCGGTACGGATGCTGGGTACCGCTCTTGATTCTCCACAGTGGAAGCACTGGTAAACTACTTTTGGTTCGCATTCGGAGCATTTAGATGGATGTCGACACACGCCTAAAGCTAAAGACAAAAATGGTGGGAGCCGAAATACGAGCGGCCAGAGAAGATTCAGGCAAGAGCATCAAATCCGCCGCGGATCTGATCGGGATCAGCTCCAGCACTATGTCCTCCTACGAGCACGGCCGCAAGGGGATCTCTCTCCCCGAGCTCGAACTGCTCGCGTACTGGCTAGACATTCCCGTTGCCAACCTGCTCGACGGCTTACCCAGCGCCCCAGAGCGAACCGTACACTTCGACCCGAAGGTCGTGGTGTCCTTTCGGCAAAAGATGATTGGAGCTCTGCTCCGCAAACACCGGATTGCATCTGAAATGACTATTGGAGAACTTGCTGAAAAGGTGGGCTTTCCGGCCAGCCGAATCAGTGCTTACGAGCGCGGCACGAGGCAGATCCCCATCCCATACCTGGAAGTTGTTGTCGATGCCCTGGGGAAATCCATGGACGAATACATCGATACCGAGGGGCAAGGCCCCATCGCCGGCTGGTATCGGGAACGAAGGGCTTATGAGACCTTCCGTTCACTCCCACCCGATTTCCGAGATTTTCTTGCTGCACCTGAGAACAGCGGATTTGTGCGCGCAGCAATGAGGTTGCGTGATATCCCTCCCGATAAGCTACAAAGCCTCTCTGAATCCCTCGCCACATTAACCAGTTGACTGAGCTTGAGTTGGATTCTGCCGCGCTAGAGCAGCGTGCGATGGCAGCCTATGAGGCAGATCGATATGATGAGGCAATCGATCTCTTCCAATCCGCGCGCGAGGCAACGGACGAGCCATTGAAAGCTGCGGAACTGTCAAATAGCCTAAGCGTGATCCTCATTAGACAGAACCGGAATGCAGAAGCCCTGGAAGCCGTTCGTGGAACGCCTTTAGTTTTTGAGCAGGCAGGCGACGTTGGCCGCCAGGCGCGCGCCACGGGCAACCTGGCCGCGGCGCTCGAAGCGTGTGGCGAATTGGACGAAGCCGAAGCCGCATATCGTATGGCGGCAGAGCTATTTGAAACTAGCAAAGATGATGAAGAGCGCATGCTTACTCTGAACGCACTGTCGCAGCTTCAGCTTCGTCGGCACAGGCCGTTTGAGGCCGCAGCGACCTTGCAGGCCGGAGTTCCTGGTGGCCGCGTTTCCGGATTTCGAGCTCGTCTGATGCAATTCCTCCTGCGCCTGCCCTCTCGACTTCTTCGTTCTTAGGCGAAACAAGCATGAACCTCAGACAAACTTCTGCTGAGGACCGCGCTTCGGTGGAAGGCCTCATTGCCAGCGCACCCTGGTCCCACGCACATCTTGACTGGCTCGATCCGATAAGCCTCACCAACAAGGAGCCATTCCTCCTGGCAGCTGCCGATGGAATACCAGTTGGTCTGCTAGGCTGCCCCCCGGATCTGCCGGGATCAACCTGGCTGCGAAGCTTTGCAGTAGCCGCGGGGTCTGACCTTCAAGAGATCTGGGATGCATTGTGGAAAGCGGCAGTATCTCAATTGCAGGAAATGAAGGTGAGCCATGTAGCAGCTATTTCGCTCGAGGATTGGTTCGCGGGGCTTATCAAAATAGCTGGATTCGATCGCACGAATTCGGTAATTTTCTATGAGCGCGAGCTTGATCCGGATCTGCCGCTTATCCACGAAACTCCCCACAAAATTCGCTCCATACGACCTGCCGATACAGAATCAATCCTAGAGTTAGACCGTCTTGCGTTCGACTCGATATGGCAGCTATCCAGTGATTCATTGGCCGTAGCCATGATTCAAGCCTCGTCTTCAAGCTTGATCGAAGATCAAGGAAAGGTATTGGGCTATCAGATAACGACCAGCTCGCCCTTTGGAGCCCACCTTGCCCGGCTTGCTGTCAAACCCTCTCATCAGCGAGAAGGGCTTGGCACCGCTTTAGTAGCTGACGCGATTGAAGGTGTCCGGGATTTCGGATTGGGCCAGCTGTCTGTCAATACGCAGGAGGACAACACATCTGGCCGAATCCTTTATGAAAAGCTGGGATTTCGAGCTACGGGGAAAGAATTTCCGGTGTTCGAGATCGAGTTGTAATCTAACTTTTTGCGAGCGTCGGTCGCCCACCACCCTGGTGCTCTACTTCCCAAAGCGCTAGCACAAAACACAGCGTAGAAAGCCGATTCAGATATGCATATAAATGCGGATTCTCAAACTCTGTGCGGGGTTCTGCCTCGCTGGCAGCTCGTTCTTCTAGATCCAACAGGACCGCAGCTCGCTCGGCCCTTCGCACAACAGTGCGGGCAAAATCTAGAGCTGCTGAAGGGCCGGTATCGCCACCGATAATAAATTCTTTCGGCATCTCCACCTCAGCTCCGAATCGCTCGATCTGCTCTTCGAGCCAGTCAACCCGCGCCCGGTCAACGACTCTGAATCGCTCGGCAACTTCCGGCTCGGCTGCGACCTCTGACATGATGTGATAGAGATCTCGCTGTGTTGCTACGAGAATCCTTTTTGCTTCATCCGAACTAACGATTGCTCTGGCAAGTCCGATCGCCGCCGAGGCTTCGTCCAATGCTCCATACGCCTCCGGCCGAGAGTGGCTTTTGGGCACTCGCTGGTCTCCAAGCAGGCTTGTGTAGCCATCATCCCCGGTGGCTGCGAAGTCGTCAGACATGGCAGGTATTATAAGTACAACCCGATGGATCCTACCGAAACCCGCTCGCTGATGCAGCGCTCCGCACCAATCCTGATTGGATCCCTGATCATCCTGTCGGGAATTGGACTGGCGACGGTTCTAGCCTCCCCACCCAGAGGGGATCCAATCACCCTGGCAGAACCGGACGACATCCGTGTACATGTGGCAGGCGAGGTCGTCCGGCCTGGTGTGTATGAGCTTCCGTTTGGATCCATCGTGCAGGAAGCTATCGATGCAGCTGGAGGGTTCACCGGCGAGGCAAGTCGGGACCGCGTTAACCTAGCCGCCCAGCTTGAAGATGGCCAGCAGGTGTCCGTTCCGTCGGTCTCTGAAGCGCCGTCTCAGAGCTTCGGCCCGGTTGACTCGGGTGAGCGAATTTCCATAAATACCGCTACCGCTCCCGAGCTGGAGCGCCTGCCTGGAATCGGCCCGGTTCTAGCTCAGCGAATCGTCGAGTTCCGGGAGCAGCATGGCCCTTTCCAGCGTCTCGATGATCTGCTCGGCGTGGAGGGTATAGGACCCTCGAAGCTCGAAGATCTGGAGGATTATGTGCAAGTGCCATAAACTGGGACCGTTCTACCCATGATTGGCTGGCAGTCGGACTGTATAATCCGCGAACATGCCTGAACTTCCTGAAGTTGAAACCATTCGCCAAAACCTGCGCAGCGGGATTGACGGTGCACCCTCTCTTGTGGGGCAGCGGATTGCTGGCGTGAGCCTTCGGTGGCCGAGGCACATTGTCAAGCCCGCCGTGTCGACTTTTCGCAAGCAAATTCGAGGCCTTACAGTTCAAGATGTGCAGCGGCGCGGGAAATTTGTGCTCATTGCTCTCGATGGAAGAACGCTTGCAGTACACCTGATGATGAGCGGGGATCTGAGGATGGCTGATTCGGCCCGCCCTCGCGGTCGATATGATCACACGCTATTCAATTTTGAGTCTGGGTGGCAACTCCGCTTCAGTGATTCCCGAAAATTCGGAAGAGTGTTTCTGGTGAAGGATGAAGAGGATCTTCTTGGGGAGCTCGGTCCCGAGCCCCTGGCAGACGATTTCGACACGGCAAGCCTAGGCCATATTCTCTCTGAGCATCGGCGCGCGCTCAAGCCGCTGCTGATGGATCAGAATATCATCGCAGGTCTGGGGAACATCTATACGGACGAGGCGCTGCATCGAGCCAAGCTGCATCCCTTGCGGCAGAGTGATTCGCTCACATCGATGGAAGTGCAAGCTCTGTGGGAGGGGATTCGCAACGCGCTGCAAAATGGACTCCACCACAATGGTGCGAGCATTGACTGGGTTTACCGTGGAGGGGATTTCCAGTATCACTTTCGCGCCTACGGTCGCAATGGCGAGCCATGCCCCAGGTGCGGCACGGACATCGTGCGCACGGTCGTAGGCCAGCGTGGAACGTGCTTTTGCCCGGCCTGCCAGGTTGAGGAACTGGTGTAGCGATGGACGACCAATTGATCATGGGAATTTTGCTGATCATCGTGGGAACCGCGCTGGGTCTGATAGCCGTGGCATTAGTGTTGAACCGTAGGGACGACCGAATCGAGCAACCTGTAGGTGACGCCGAGGAGGAAGAGGTAGCGGAAGAGGAAGAGGAAGTGGAGCAACCGGCTGAGGATGAAGAGGAGGCTGAGTCCGAGGATGATGAGGATGAGCAAGAAGCTGAAGTGGATGAGCGGGATGAGGCCGATGACCTGGAGCCGACCGCACCAAGAGAACGCAATCTGGTCGCTGAGGTCTATCGAGAAGAGGTCACCGGTAGGTTGATCGTTCGGGCAGGTGACCACGAGTACACCGACAGCAGGCAGATTGATGACGAGGGAGAACGTCGTCGATTGGCCTATGCCGCTTCAGATTTTGCTGACTGGTTCCAAGGAGAGTTCGAACCTAGCGGCCGTCCTGTTGCAGCCGCCGGGCAAGCACCTGCTGCGCCAGATCAGATGCTCGAAGAGATCAATGAAATCCTGCAGCGTTCCCTTGTCGGTACTTCGGATCGAGGAGTCCGCCTCTTTCCAGACACAGCCGGCGGTGTGAAGGTATTCATCGGTGTGAAGAGTTATGGAATTGAAGATGTGCCCGATAAGGAAATTAAGGATCTCATCCGGCAGGCGGTCGCGGAATGGGAAGCAGGTCAATAAGAGATCGAGCCTCTTCTACCCCTTCAATCGTAAGACGGCCGGAATCCTCTCGCAACTGAGCCACAGGCAAACGGGGATCGTGAATAAAAAATAGCCAGGCCTCGCGCTCGAGAGCCCACTTTTGCCAGCGCTGTTTGGTTCTGATGTTCTCCAGTGGTTCAACATCGAAAGCTGTAACCCATCCCGATCTGGCCATGTGTACCGAAAAGGTGGCAAGGTCGGCGACAAACATTCCGGTCCAATCTCCAGTTTCCAGGATCACAGCCTGATGTCCACGAGTATGACCGGGCGTCGTCACGCAGCGAACATGCTCTGTGATCTGCTCGTCCCCATGTAGCAAACGCAACTTGCCCGCAGTAAGCAATGGCTCGAAGTTTTCCGCAAAATATGTTCCGCGGGTGCGGGCATCTGGATGGCTGGCGTCCGCCCACTCCATCCGTTGAACTACATAGCTAGCGTTGGGAAAAGCGGGCCGGATCTCACCATCGACTAGAGTGGTGTTTCCCCCGCAGTGATCCCAATGAAGATGAGTATCGATCACCAGGTCAATGTCTTCTGCAGACATTCCCAGTGATTGAAGGCCGTCAGCAATTCCCCCGGTGGGGCGCACGAGACCCCAATTCATGATTGCCCGCTCATCGAGCTTATCGCCCAGGCCATTGTCGATCAGGATATTCTGCCCTTCGGATCGAACTAACAGGCAGGTGAGACTCTGGGGAATAAGGTTTCTCTCATCCGGTTCCACTATTCGCCTGAAGAGCGTGCGAGGTACCAAGCCAAACGGCCCCCCTGGATCTACCCAAAGGAGGCCGTCGCTAACCAGATGGATCTCTAAATCGCTGATGACTATCGGGCGTGCTCCTTCATCTATTGATCAGACTTCATCCCAAGCCCTAGGGTTTCTTGCAAGCGATCCTCAAGCTTCTTCTTCTCAGGCTTCGGCAGAAAGGAATGCTGGGCACCGGAAAGGATCATACCCTTGAGTGTCTCCTCGGATAGTCCGAGTTCGGAGACTGCCGTGAAGTATTCGTCGCTCAGCTGGACGTTGGAAATGCCAGGATCGTCGGTGTTTAAAGTCACGACAAGACCGGCATTGATCATTTCAGGAAGCGGGTGCTCATCCATCCCGTTGATGACGCCCGAGTGTAGGTTGCTGGTCAAGCAAACTTCAAATGCCGCTCGACTGTCTCGCGCGACGGCAATTACCTCCGGGTCTTCCATAACACGTACGCCGTGCCCTATGCGTGAGGCTCCCATTGCAGTCAGTGCTTGCCTTACGGAATCTGCACCGGACCACTCCCCCGCGTGAACGGTGGTTTGCAGTCCAGCTTGCTCCGCAGATCTGAACATAGACGTGAACGGATCGGCCGGAAAATCGACTTCATTCCCAGCGAGGTCTAGTCCAATGATGCCATTGCCCGCTTGATCGGCTGCGATTTGCGCGACCGCTTCCGCCAGTTCCACCGATTCATGCCGATTGACGCTGGCAATGAGACCTATTTGGATCTCATACTGACGTGCAGCTTCCCTCGCAAACCCGATCACCCACTCGATCACCTCATTCAAAGGGAAATCCTTCGCCTGAGACAATGCGGCCGGGGTGAATCGGAGCTCGAGATACGCGATGCTGTCGATCGCAGCATCCTCAATCGCCTCATGAATCACACGCTGAATAATCTCCTGAGAACGGTAGATAGGCCGTAAGGCCTGGAACTTGGATAGGAAATTCGGCAGCGTTCTCGGTTCGGCGCTACCAATCTGGACCTGTTCGCGAAGTTGCGACTCCTCCTGAGGTAGATCCAGTCCTTCCTGACGCGCAATTTCCATCAATGTTCGAAGACGGAGCGATCCTTCAAGATGTCGGTGGAGATCTACCTTTGGAAGATCGGTGAGGGCTTGCTGAAGTTCGTATTGCGACGGAGAAGTAGCCAATGTATCAACGACGACGCCGACGACGGCGTTTGCGGCGCTTTTGTGGTTGGTCATCGGTCTTGGCTGGGGCGGTAGGCTTTCGCCTGGCCTGAACTGCGCGTGCCGGTTGAGGAGTGCTGACCTGCAATCTGAACATTCTTGAAACCACCCCCGCTCGAATATTGGCTAGAAGGCCGCGGAACATATCGACCGCACGGCTCTTATATTGAACCAGAGGATCGCGTTGGCCGTAAGCCTCGAGCCCGATTGAGGTACGTAGCGCTTCCATCTGAGTCAGGTAGTCAACCCAGAGCTGATCGCCTACCCCAAGTAATAATCGCCTGTAAGCCTCCGCGACCAAAGCGCTCCCCACTATTGAGTGGACCTGCTCATTAACATCTTCCCGCAGTGTGCCTGTGGCCTCGGCCTCTCGATAGGCTTCCTCGCCTAATCCGGCCCGCAGCTCAGCCTGGAGCGCATCACTTAATCCGCCGATGCCCGAGCGGCGGAGCTCTGCCTCTCCGATCTGGAGCTTGATGGCAGCTTGTGCACCTGCCAGATGTTCCAGAACGCGCTCGTTTAGCTCGCCTGGCTCCGCACCTTCCAACTGCTGCGCTGTGTAATAGGCATAAGAGAGTCGAGGCACAATCAGCTCGCGTGCCTGGTGACTGCGACTGTCAAAGGTCTTCTGGCGCGCATAGCTCATCTGCACTAAGGCACGTGTCATTGCTGTGTGGTCGACTTGATCCGTCTGTGGTATCAGGCTCTCCAGCTCACGTGTGATCTCTGCTTCGAGACGCACCACGCGCCCCTCTTCGACACGATCCAGAGCTTCAAAGAGCTCCTCCTCGGCCACATCCCAGTCGATCGGTGTCTCCATAGCACCCACGCCGAGTTCTTCTCCAACCCGCCGCTGCACTACTTGTATGAGACCCATCCAAACCCTGGCTCCTAGACCGGCCTCAATGAGCTTGGGCACGGAATCGCGGAAGCGATCTGGATCATCCCTTATTTGTTGGCGAGCGTTTCCGTCTACTTGCAACCTGAGTCCTGCTGCATTCTCCACTGCAGTAAGCATTTCGTTTGCATCTGGCTGCGTACCGTACTCTTCCGCCTCCAACAGGGCGCCTTCGATTGCCATATCGGCCAACTCTGCGCGCTGCTTGATTTGTTCGTCGAGGCTTGAGATTGCGCGCTCGACCTGGCCCTCTGCGGCGATCCGGGTGTGGCTTGCTTGCTCCTCCAATGAATTTCGCCCGATTTCGAGAAGCGCTGACTGAAGCGCATCTCTTCCATCGATGTCTCTAAGCGTGTCCAGCAACAACGACAGCATGAAAGAAGGATAAGGTCGATCCGTATCGAGCCCCAGAGTTGGTTGAACCTCTTCCAGCCAAGCCAACAGCCGCCACGGCCCCTCCGCATCCTCCGTCGCCGCAGCAACATGGGATTCAACCTCTGCTTTCAACAGCTCTTGAATGTCTTCACCTAGATCATCTTTCGCAAAAACACGGTTGCGTTGGCTGTAGAAGATTTCACGCTGCTGATTGAGGACATCGTCGTATTCGAGCAGATGTTTGCGGCGGTCAAAGTTGGTGCCTTCTACCCGCGTTTGGGATTGCTCGATGGTTTTATTCACGATCCCATGGCCAATTGGAGTAGCATCGTCAATGTTCAAGCGCTGCATAAGTCCGGAAACTTGCTCTCCCCCGAACAGCCGCATCAGCTCATCTTCGAGTGATAGAAAGAACTTCGAAGAGCCTGGGTCACCCTGCCGAGCGGCACGGCCACGGAGCTGGTTATCAATTCGCCTTGCCTCATGGCGTTCGGACCCGAGCACATGCAGGCCGCCGGCCTTCCGCACAAGCTCCTCCTCTTTCATGAAACGGCGGAACAATTCGACCTCGGACTCGTAGATCCCGAGCGCACCTTCATCTACACCTTCTAGCGCTTTCAGGCGCTCCTTTAGGTTGAGTGATGCTGGATCCGAGATACCCGTCCTTCGAAGCACTCGATTGATCGATGCCAGCACTTGTTCCGCGATCTCGCCCCCCAACTTGATGTCGACACCCCTACCCGCCATGTTGGTAGCAATGGTCACCGCCCCAAAGGATCCCGCGCTGGCGATGATCTGAGATTCCTCAGCATGCTTTTTCGCATTTAGAACATTGTGTCGGATACCGCTTGAGAGCATTGCCGCAAGTCTTTCCTGGTGTTCAGGCTTTAGTGAGAGGATACGAATGAGCCGTTCGAGATTCTCTTCCTTGCTCGGGTTCATCGTGAGTTCCAGATCGCGCCCGAAGGGCTTCATCAAAGCATTGCTCATGGCATCCAATGGACCGTAAAGCTGCTGTAGTTCTTCCACTCGCATGCCGTCATCAGGTATGTCATGCGCTTCTAGATAGGCATCGCGAAGGATCTCAATCAAAGCAAGCTTCTGAAGCAGGTTGGCTCGCAGTCGCCCCGAAAGCTGCTCGGACAAGTCGACAGAGGTGGTCCCAACCAGGATCGGTTGTCCAATGATGTGCCGTCGTAGGATTTCCAGCGTGGCTGCTCGCAGCTTGGCCTCTTCGGTCCGGTAAACCTCGTCCTGATAGTCCTTCCGCCTCCAAAAAACCGGCTCGCCTTCCAGCTCATCTCGTCTTGTGTAATAGAAGAAGCGGTGTCCGTTCTCCTTGTACTCGGTTTCAATCAGCTCGGATTCTTCTTGCGCCGCAATATACTCAAGGTTTGTCGGAAGCGGCAGCACATCGACCTCGTAGATCTTGTTGAATTCTTCCGCCTCGGTGAGCGCGGTGCCCGTCATTCCAGCTAGCTTCTCGTACATACGAAAATAGTTCTGCAGCGTGATGGTGGCGTAGGTGACATTCTCCTGGCGAATGCGCACCCCTTCCTTCGCCTCAACCGCTTGATGCAAGCCGTCGGACCAGCGTCGACCTGCCATCATGCGCCCCGTAAATTCATCCACGATGATGACACGACCACCCTGCACGACGTAATCTTTATTGCGTTTGAACAGGAACTGAGCTCGCATACTCTGTTCGAGGTATCCCAAGAGCCGGGCTTGTTCCGGCGTGATGTCTTCCGGACGATCCAGATCGCGCAGTGGCCTCCCAAGTACTCGCTCTACGTGGTCTTCTCCCAGCTCCGTCAGCGAAACCGTACGATCGCGTTCGCTGATCTCATAATCTTCTGCGGAAAGTTGCGTTACGACCCGGGCCATTTCAATGTACAGATCGGGATCTTCTTGGGCGGGTCCAGAAATAATCAGCGGGGTTCGAGCTTCGTCGATGAGGATGTTATCGACCTCATCCAGGATGGCGTAGTGGTGGCCGCGTTGAGAGCGAGCCTCCAATGACTGCGCCATGTTGTCCCGGAGATAATCAAAGCCGAACTCGTTGTTGGTGCCGTAGGTGACATCTGCCGCATACGCATCACTGCGATCTACCATCTGGAGCTGTTGGACATCCTCCTGGCCTGTATCCTTGGTGGGGTCATAGATAAACGCTTTTCGACCATGCTCGGTTCGGGCTGCCTCTTGAAGCACACCGACCGTGAGGCCATGGAAGCCAAATATAGGGCCCATCCACCTAGCATCGCGGCGCGCAAGGTAGTCATTGACTGTAACTAGGTGGATCCCCTTGCCCAACAGAGCGTTGAGGTATATCGGCAGGGTAGCGACGAGCGTCTTTCCCTCACCAGTTTTCATCTCTGCGATGCGGCCTTCGTGCAGGGAAATTCCACCGATCAGCTGCACATCAAAGTGGCGAAGCCCAACCGTCCGAATGGCGGTCTCGCGCACCACAGCAAAAGCCTCCGGGAGCAAGTTGTCTAGCGTTTCCCCGGAGGTTAGGCGCTCCGTGAATTCGGTCGTTTTGGCTCGGAGGGCCTCTTCTGAGAGGCTGCGCAGGTCTGCTTCCAGCGCGCTAATGCGCCCCACAATTTCGCTGTAGCGCTCCATGTCTTGCCCGATGGAATCGCCCGCGAAAAACTTAGTCAGTCCCTTTAGCATAGAATTGCGGGATTATAGCACGCAGGCATTTTTAACTATCCGGCGGCAGGAGACCACCAATCCACTTCGGATTCTGATGGTTTGTGATTTCGCTCCTCAAATGAAGTTGCCCAAGCTCTTGACGCATTTTGAGGCAAAGCTACAATCGATCTGGGGGCGGTGGCGGAATTGGCAGACGCCGAGGACTTAAAATCCTCTGTCCGCAAGGACGTGTGGGTTCGACTCCCACCCGCCCCACTGAAGACCCATGAACAATGTGGCCGTCGCTGATTAGGAGCCGCTGGTCAGGATTACCAACATCGGCCGGGAAGAAGTGGGGTAAGGCACCGCAAGCCAATCAGGTACAGCGCTCACCCAACCCCCTTAAAGTGATTTCCTCATTATGACGATCAGTGTAAAATCGCCGTTGGTTCAATTGGAGCACGGGCCAAACAATGGCTATGCGCAAGATATTGGATCAATGAGCACGCTGGCTCAATCATTGCAACCATTGCGGGAGCGCTGTAATGAGTGCAATGAATAAGCTAAATTCTCAAGAAATGGATCGCACAGTGAACTCCCAGCACCGGAAACTGCTGGCAGGTCTAGCCCTGGTCGGAGCGATATTTGCCTGTACTCTTCCTGGCACTTCTTCACCGACTCCGTTCGTAATCCCAACCGCTGACGTTACGCTGACGGCGATGTTTTCGGAAACCGAGGATCGGGCACCGACGCAGCCACCCATAACACTGGGTCCCGGATCCAGCCCTACCCCTTCCCCAACGGTAATTCTCGGCGCCGTTAGTTCCACCCCTGTTGCAGGCGGAACCACAACCCCTATTTCACAAGACACGCGCCCGAACGGTATACCGGTTGAAGCCGCTTTCATAGACACCCCGCCGACCCTGGATGGCGATCTGGGCGAGTGGAGCTCGTCGACCTTCAACGCCAATAAGGTTGTGTTCGGAGCCAGTAATTGGACCGGAGCGAGCGACGCCTCCGGTGTTTACTACATTGGCTGGACCAACGAAGCTCTGTACATCGCGATCGCGGTTACCGACGATACCTTCGTTCAGGTTTCGAGCGGAAGCTCGCTCTACAAAGGCGACGAAGTGGAGCTTCAGATTGACACCAACTTGAAAGGTGACTTTTTCTCGAACATCCTTTCAAGCGACGACTATCAGATCGGGCTGTCACCCGGGAACTTCGGCACTTTGGGGAAAGAATCCTGGCGCTGGTACCCGCGATCGACACGCGGTCCGCTCTCAGTGATCACCATCCATGCGAAGTCGAGATCGGACGGCTATGACATGGAGGCCAAGATTCCATGGTCGGTCTTTGGTTTGACCCCGAGCGAAGGTGCCCGATACGGTTTCGCACTATCGGTATCGGACAACGACCTGAAGGGAGCGCCGGTCCAGCAATCGATGGTGTCTAGCGTCAGTTCTCGCACGCTCTCGAATCCGACCACCTGGGGAACGTTGATCCTAGGGGAGTAGACCGCTCCAGCATCAATTTCACAAGACCAACAGAGGCCGTCTAGATGAAACGGCCTCTTTCAATTCCTGGCTGAAGAGATGGGTGAAGGATATTCCCGTATCGGGTTCAGATCACTTCGATAAGCGGCTCAAGCTCTCACCCCAAATTGGATTTCTTCCTCAATCGATGGGTTTAGGTGTGGTGGGCTCGAGGATGGTTTGACGGACAAAGGAATGCAGATGGCTGCTCCTGCGCTTCACCATCATGACCGTAACATTCGCGTTTCTTGCTACCCGTTCGGCAAGCGTACCAACCATGAAGTTGCGGAAGAGCGGCTCCTCTGATGCCCCTATCACGATCAAGTCGTAGTCTTCGCTCATCTCCAAAATGACCGATGTCCTCTCCTCGCCCTGCACCATCTGGGTCTCGATTTGGTTGTACTCGACCCCTTCCTGACTTGCTTCAATAGCGCGCTGACCCACAATCCGTTCGCGGTGGTTGGTCCCCATTGGCAGCACGTGCAAGATCATTAGGGTGACGTCCTCCGGGCTTGCAGCGTTTGCCATTGAGGCCGCCAGCTTCACGGCTATTCTGCTATTCAGCCCACCAGTAACTGGCACCAATATCTTCTTCAACGGCCGCCACTGCCGATAACGAACAACAACCACATCCGTGGGTGGATTGTCAACAATGGGATCAATAACCGATCCGAACAGCTTTCCTGAGGAGTTGGTATATCCCGGCCAGCCAAGCACCATCAGGTCAGAGGCGTTCTCGACTGCTGTCAGCCGTACAGCCTCAGCTACGCTTCGGCCAAGCCGGATGATCGTGTGGACCGGGACCTCGTACTCTTTTGCATGCTCGATTGCCTTGTCCAACAGGGGGCGGGATTCCTTTAGAAACAGGCGGCCGTCTCCTAGGGAGAGCTGGGGCGGGACCTGTACCACGTGCAGCGCAAGCACTTCTCCATCTTGATCGGAGGCGATAATTGCACCGATCTGCGCAAGAATATCGGCCTGAGAGGCCGTCCCGATTGGAACCAACACAGAGTAGTCGTGGCTGATTAGGACCTCTTCGTGCAAGATCTCCTTAGGCTTCTCCATTTCCTCGACGCGAGAGAAATAGGCGAAGTAGGCTAGAGCGCCAACAACCGTCCAACCGATCACGAAATACCATGCGACCGCACTGAATCGGAACAAACTAAGCGCCAACAGCGCATTCGTAACGATCGCGACCAGCGGCAGAAACGGGAAGAGCGGAACTCTGAAGCCGCGATCCAACTCAGGTCGGCTTCGCCTGATGAACAGCAGCGCCAAATTTACCTGCATGAACAGCAGCAAGAACATGATGCTGGCCGCAGCCGCTACGTCCTCGATAGGCAGGGTCCAGGCCATTGCGATCATCAAGACCCCAGTAAACACCACAGCCCAATACGGTGTATGCCGCAGTGGGTGAACCTTGGCGAACAGGCTGGGAAGGTTGTTTTCGCGCCCCATGGCGAAGGAAACACGTGAGGAGGCGTAGGTAGTGGCGTTTAGCGCTGAAGTAGTCGATGCCAAGCCACTCAAAAGGAGCACCATAGCACCGATCCCCCACGGGAATACCTGGCTCGCCACTTCGATGATGGCCACCTCGCCTTGCTCTCCCAGGTAGGCGGATACTGTAATTCCGGAAGGGGCTGTAGTTGCGCCGATCGCAACGATAGCCACCAAGATGTAGATCACAACGGCCACCGCGATCGAGGCGAAGATTGCTCTCGGTATATTTCGCTTGGGATTGATCACCTCTTCACCGGACTGGGCGATGATCTCGTACCCCTCGAAGGCGATGAACGTGAGCCCCATCGCCGACATCACACCGATCGCTCCGTGGGCAAAGAAATCGGTCGATAACTCCGCCTGGCTGAGGTCCTTGCCAGTCATTGCTGCCAGCCCAAAGGCAACAAGTAAGCCTAGAATGGCGATCTTAGTGAGCGTGAGGAAATTCCCGGCCGCGGCAGTCTCAGAAGCACCCCGATAATTGACATAGATGAAAGCGAGGATGATGAGAGTCATGAAGGCCAGCGAAAGCTGATCGACCGACAATCCAAATGCCGGAAAGCCCACGAGATCAATCAGTTCAGCGGCAAATCTGCCAAAAGCCAGGCCGTATAGACTGCCTGCCACCGCCTGCGCAAACCAGCTCATCCAGCCGGCCAGGAAGCCGGCAGTACCTCCCAGCGCTTGCTTAATGAAGATATATCCCCCGCCAGCTCCGGGAAGCACGGAGCCAAGCTCCGCATACGACATAGCCGTAAGCGATGTAACCAGGCCGTTTAGCAAGAAAACCAGAATCACGGCCGGCCCAGCCTCCCCGGCCGCGATCCCAGTCAACACAAATATTCCGGCGCCTATCATTCCACCGATGCCGATCATGGTTACGGTAAATAGATTCAGCTCACGACTGAGGGTGACTTCGCCAGAATCTGTGATGGATTGGGTGCTCATTGGTAGACAAAAAACAAGGGCCGAGCCTTGGGCCCGGCCCCGCAATTCACTCGCGGGTGATTAGAAAAGTACGGAAGCCAACTCTTCCCGATATCTCCTGGTTTTGGGATCTTGGTCTCCAAGTAATTCGAACAGCGCAAGCAATACATGCTTGACCATTCCGGCGCGGTAGTTCTTATCCTCCCGCAGGATCCCGAGCAGCCCATCCATGGCTGCCTCAAGGTTGCCGCGCTTTATTAGCCTGGCAGATTGATGAAGGCTTGCTTGCAACGGATGCTCGTCAGATCCCAACGGCTCTTCACCCGCCTCCACGAGCAACTCGGCCAACGGCTTGTATTTTTCGGCTTTTGCCCATGCGGTGCCCGCCGGAAAATGCTCCAAAATTTCGAGCGCCTCGCTCCCCTGACCTCTCATCAGCACGCTCTCGACCAAACCAAGCGCGGCATCCGCGTTGGCTTCATCCTCGTCTAGCACATCTCTGAAGGCGGCCTCTGCTTCCTGAAAGTGGCGGGTGCCCAACAGACTCTGCGCCTCTTCAACTGCCTGTTGTGTCTTGCTTGGAGCCAGCTGTTCGATGAAGCGCATCACCATTGGCTCAGACTGAGCGCCCACAAATTCGGCAGCGATTTCCCCATGTCGAAAGGCCTTCACGGCCGGAATGCCCTGAATGCCAAATCGTATGGAAAGCGCGGGGTTGTCGTCAACATTGACCTTCGCCAACACAAAGGAGCCTCCGGCCTCAATCGCCTGACGTTCAAGAATGGGGCTCAGCAGCCGGCAAGGACCGCACCATGGAGCCCAGAAATCGACGACTACCGGCACCTCATGCGACCTGAGAATGACCTCGGTTTCAAAGGTTGCCTCTTCAACATCCAGTATGTATTCCGATAAACTCATATTCGGCTGGGATTCTACTACACGGGGGTTCGTCGGGGAATCCGCGTGCGAAGGTTGGGGCTCGCGGGGAAGTGCTTAATTCAAACCTTCATCCGTTCCACCGGGCTGCTTGATTTCGATCACATTCCCCCGCATATCAATACGAACACTGAAACCAAGCATCCCCATCCAAGCTCTCAAGTCTTCTGGAAGGCCGCTCTCCAGCAGTTTGTCAAACTGCTTGTCCAGATCCTTGAGCGAACTGTCGATAATGGCCTTGGTGAAGATGTCTTCCTGGCCAATGGCTTTCATTGTGCCTTCGCTGATTAGGTCCTCATTCCCTCGTATGTACTCGCCGAACTTTTCCAGGACTTGGCGATCTACGGTCTCACTTTCAACATGCCGTTTAAAGCCATCGTCATCGATGACATAAAAGGCTTCTCCGCCCACATACGCAACCTCGACTGGGTTGCCAGCTTCATCGGCAACCAATCCGGAAAAGAGTGCTTGTTTGGCCATTGATCTGAGAAGTGTTTAGAAGGAGACGTGCACCGACGTGCCGTGAGCTTTCCAGACTTCCAGTTCGTTCTTCGGAACAATCGGGTGTGTCCATCGGTACAACCATTTTGCAGCATCAACCGTCATATTGATACACCCGTGGCTGCGCGGCGTCCCGTAGTCGTTGTGCCAATAGGTACCATGAAAAGAAACGCCTTCTTCATCGATATATGAGACCCAGGGTACGCCCGGCACGTCATAGCCAGTCGCTCGGTTTCCTCGGGCCATATGACGGGAGGGTCGCTTTCGGAAGGTCTCAAAGTTGCCTTCCGGGGTCCAATAATAATCTTGTCCAAATTTCCGTCCGGTCGAGACCTTGGTCGAGAAGACCATCGTATCACCTTCGAAAAGACTCACCCACTGGTTTGCCAGGTCGACCTTGATGAGCTTGTCCTCTGGCGGAACATCCGGGGAGATCGGAATGAGCTCGGAAATTGGAATCGGCCGAAATGCGGAAGCCGGCGCGTAGTACACGTAAGTGTACTTGTCATCAAATATCCGGTACCACTTCTGCAATTTCACATCTTGGTAGACACCAGTAATCCAGAAAGTCGAACCGTAGTAGAAGCGGTAGGCAAACTCGCTATCTTCGCGTGGTCGCCAGTGAGCGTCTACGAACGGCACCGTAACTTCCGTCAGCACGCCCGAGTTCGACACATCGAGTAGCGGCTCGTTCGGTTGATCGCGCACGGGCTGGATAGTAGACGAGTGTGCGTATCCTAAGCTCGGTATTTCGTACCATATTCGATTGTATTCGGGAACAGGATCGCCTACCCAGGCAGCGTCAATTTCGAAGAGGTCATCTCGCCAGAGGGTCTTGACCTTCTCACTTGCCCATGAAGGTCGCGTGAAGATATCCAACGTTGGATCAACCACACGCCCCATCAGCCCACGGTCGGTTCCGAGTGCCTTATTGCTCCAGCGAAGGGGAATCCCCAGCGCCAGAAGGCCTGAGCTCGTTAGTCGGAGAAAGTCACGCCTGGATAGCGCGTCGCTAAGCTCGAAATCGTCAGTCATGCTCTTTCCCGCACAAGGGACTGCCTGTACTCGTCAGAGTGCTTGTACTCGCCAGGGTGCATTTGCTCATTGGAGTGCATGTGCTTGCTGGAGTGCTTGTACTCCACCGCAGTATTTGCAAGTTTCGGACCGCTCCCAGCTAAGGATGAACGTTCACCAGCGTTCCGACGGAGGCGAAATTATATAGCCATTCAGCTTCAGCGATAGTGAGGTTCACGCAACCATGGCTCATCGGGGTGCCGAAATTGCTATGCCAGTACGTTCCGTGAAGCGCATATCCGCGGTAGTAGTACATAGTCCAGGGGACGTCCGGTAAATAGTAGCCGGGACCTGCCATATCAGTTGCCGCAAGCTTGATGTAGACACGGAACTGACCAGTGAGCGTAGGATGAATCGATGTTCCGGTTGAGACAATAAAGCTGCGCACTGGCAAGGCTCCATCGTATGCCGTGACCTTCTGCTCGCCGAGGTCGACGTCGATCCAGCGCCCCTCATCTGCTAATTCACTTGGGTCCGTTGAATATTCCCAAGAGACACTCGGTCGCTTGGTAGGACTCGGTGTGGGGGAAGGCGTGAAGGTCTGGGTTGGAGTGGGAGTCGGTGTCGGGGTGTTAGTAGGGGTCGGCGTCGGCGTCGGCGTGTTGGTGAGCGTCGCCTTCGCCACCGGGCCGGAAGCTGTTTGCGGTGAGCGCGCATCCGCGGGCTGGCCGCCGAGCCATGCTCCGATAACCGCGGCCAACACCAAGGCCGGAAGCGCAATGCGCAAAGAAAATAACCTGCGAGGGCTCAGCGCTTCAAGCGGTAGGAGCTGAATGCTTGGAAGATTCGCTGCTCGCAGTGCCTTCTTGCGCTCGCCGGCTGGTAGGCGCCGAATCATCCATCGGATGGCTTTCTTGGCCGGCTTGCTGCGTGGGTTAATTTCGAGCGCGCGCGCCAGATAAGCGAGGCCTGCTCTGGTATCCGCGGTAGCCGCGAGATACAGCCAGGGCTCTTCCATATTGGGAAGGAGTTTGGCAGCTAAGCGTGCCTGACGGCGCGCCTCCAATTTATCCCCGCGACCAAGTGCCTCATGCGCCGCGCGCAGAGCTTCTGTAGCTTCGTTTGATGGAGTGCGAGGGGGAAATGTAGTCAAGGCATGCTCTCAGGGTCCGCTATCCCCGCTCCATCAAGCGGGGTGCGCCTGCAAGCGCTCAGGGCAGGTCGCTGAGCGGTAGCGTGGCGGGCTCGTTATTCACGAAACACAACAACCCATCCACGATCCCCCGTGCTGCCTTGTCTGGCTCCTTTGTGAGGAAATCTCTATCCAAAAAGAGAAAACCAACTTCAACGATGGCCGCTGGGGTCAGGCTGTCGATCTCGAAGAAAGTGTGATATCCGGTCATATCCAGCGTGACACTATTCGGGTGAAAGCGCAGGTCTGTCACCCTCCCATAGCGGTCTGCCATACACGCCACAAGACGCTGTGAACGATCAGGAACCGCCGTATCTAAGGCTGCGGAGACCTTAAATCCGGTGGCCTCATCGTTGATCGCGGCACACGAGTCGGCATGTATTGAGACCAGTGCCGAACCTCGGAACCCTTCAAGACGAGCATCAAACTCGTCCAGCAATAGGGTCTCGTACCCTGCGCCTTCCAGTCCCGTTATCACCTGGCGGGCGATTTCCGCATTGATCTCCGCCTCGGTGAGACCGTCGGGACAAGTTGCGCCAGGATCATCCAAACCGCTGTCTGGATGGGGTCCAGCATGGCCGGATACAATCCCGATGGGTAATGCTCCGGCCAATTCGGGAAGCTCCGCCTGGGCAGCCTGCTCCTCAGAAGAAGAGCCTTCCAGGGCGGCCATCAACTCACCCACCAGCTCTCCTGGGTCTAAGCTGGCGGGTTTCCACGCCGTAAGCACGGTGGCAACCACCGCTGCAACCCCCAAGGTAACGGCGATGTGCCGTGGGAACTGACTTGAGGATTTCCTCGGGGGGCTGCCGGCCGTGCGTCTCGACATGGCAGGCAGGATGCTATCCCGACGGAGGCATTATAGCAAGGGGATAAGGGCAACCCGGTAGGACCAGGGTCACATCACGCCTCGTCGCCGGATGGTCGTGAACTTGCAGCGTCCCGCGGTGTCTGTAATAGGGATTTCAGTTCCCATCATTGACAAACGACTGCCCAGCGATATAATATTTGTCATATCCTTTTGAAAAATTCGTGATGGCAAAATGCATTTGTATGTGGCGGGGGCTTCTGGCGTCCCGCCTGAGGAAGTAACAGGAGTCAGCTAGCTTAAGACAAAGCTGCCCCGGCGGAGACTTACCGGCTCGCCCCCGCGATGTGATCTGGGATCCATCGCCCATGAGGGGAGCGAGCCGTTTTCTTTTACAGAGCTAATGAACAGTTCATCACAACAAACAGTCGAGCGTGAAAGTCTTCTGGGGACGGTGGGAAACACGCCCCTGATCCCCCTGCATCAGCTGAACACTGGCGCGGTCGAGATTTATGCCAAGGCCGAGTGGCACAACCCCAGCGGTTCCGTTAAGGACCGACCGGCTGCTGCCATTATGCGCTCAGCGCTTCAATCCGGCGAGCTCGCTGATGGTCGAAGCCTGCTTGACTCGACGTCCGGAAACATGGGGATTTCCTATGCCACGCTCGCGGCCTCCATTGGTGTGCCGGTGCATCTGACCCTACCTGCGAATGCGGATAGCGCCAGGAAGGCCATCTTGCGTGCGCTCGGAGCACAAGTCACGCTGACCGATCCAATCGAGGGATCCGACGGTGCACGTCATGTTGCTGCCGCATTCGCTGAAGAGCAACCGGATCGTTATTTCTACGCAGATCAATACTCCAATCCTGCCAACTGGCGCGCGCATTACGAGACTACCGGTCCTGAAATTCTCCATGACACGAATGGCCGCATCACCCACTTTGTGGCGGGCCTGGGGACCACGGGGACGGTTGTCGGGACTGGTCGGTTTTTACAGGTAGCGGCTCCTGAGGCTCAAATCATTGCATTTCAACCTGAGAGCCCGCTGCATGGGTTGGAAGGATTGAAAAATCTTCCTTCCAGCGAAGTACCTGAGATCTACGATCCGCTTGTTCCAGATGAAACTCTCGAAGTCAGGACAGAAGATGCCTTTGCTATGGCTCGCCGCCTGGCACGTGAGGAGGGCATGCTGGTCGGTCCATCCAGTGCAGCCGCGGCGGTCGCCGCTGAGGCGCTTGCGGAACGGATTAGTTCGGGCGTGATCGTGGCGCTATTTGCCGACTCAGGTCACAAGTACCTGGATCTACCCTTCTGGGGCGAACAATGAAACTAATCGTCCCCGGCCCCGTCATGGATGATATTCGCGCTCATGGCGAGAAACTCTATCCTGAAGAAGGCGCAGGCCTTATTCTGGGTTCGATTGATGGCGACTATCGAGCCGCGAAGCGGGCGCTGCCGATGCCCAATCACCTCAAGCGCGACGAACGAGGGCATCGCTACCGGCTCGACCCTCGGGAACTGCTTCAGGCGGAAGAGCTTGCCGAGCAACTTGGCCTAGAAGTGATCGGCGTGTTTCACTCCCATCCGGACCATCCGTCCGCTCCCTCTGCCTATGACCTGGAGTGGGCCGTTCCTTGGTATGTCTACTTAATCGTCAGCGTCGAACGAGGCGCGGCATCAGAATCGCGCGCATGGCGCGTGACGGAAGACCACCACCAAATGGTCGAAGAGGCATTTGAGATTGAGGAAGGTGATTGATGGGACGAATACGAGTTCCAACTCCACTGCGCCCTTACACCGGGGGGCAGGGTCAGCTGAGCGTAGAAGCAAGCACTGTCAGAGAAGCCTTAGAGAAGCTGACCTCACAATTCCCGTCCATAAGCCCACACCTTTATAACGATCAGGGCGAGCTGAGGCCCTATGTTAATTTGTTCGTCAACGATGACGATGTACGGACATTGGATGGGGAGCAGACTGTGATCCATGAAGATGACACGCTCATGATTTTGCCCAGCATCGCTGGCGGACTGTCCGAAGCTCTGAAGGCGCTTGACCACAGCGCAATGAAAACCAGCATGGCGGTCCGCTTGGGCTTGCTTTTCGCAGCGTTTTATATTGACGCGCCCTGGCTGGTGGCGGCTGTTGGCATATTGATGCTAATTGGAACCGCCCGCGGTCGACTGGACTTTGCGTTCGTTTATCGGGCGCTACGCCGAGCAGGCTGGGTCTCGCCCGATCTGATCCCGGACAATCCCGAGCCGCACCGTTTTTCGCTGGGCATTGGAGGCGTTTTCCTCGCCGGCGGCACCCTGGCATTTCTAGCAGGCTTGCCTTTTGTCGGCTGGATACTGACCTGGATCGTGTTCGGCCTGACAGCACTCAATCTCTTTGGTGGCTTCTGCGTAGGGTGCATGGTCTACTACTGGTTCAACCGCATCGGAGTTCCAGGTTTTCCAAAGCCCCCACTACCAGGTGTATTCCCCGGTCGACGGCCGGGAAGACCGGAATAAGCGATGGCCCTCGACCGCCTGGCCATTGCGCTTGCGCTGATCCTACTCGGATACCTCGCGTACCGCCTATATGGGTGGTTCGTTTTGCGTAAGCTTGCCCGAGCCGGGGTGAGTCTCGAGGGCTACACGTTAGGGAAGCCGGCCATTCTGTACTTCACTGAGCCAGGGTGTGCTCCATGCCAGACCGTGCAGGACCCTGCACTGGAACGAGTCGCCACCCAATATGGAGAGCGGCTTCAGATCATCAAGGTGCAAGCGCTTGAGAATCCGCATCTTGCCGATTCATGGGGAGTGCTCTCATTGCCCACGACTTTCATCATCGATGCTCATGGCCGACCAAGGGGCGTCAATCACGGAGTGGCTCGTGCTCCAAAGCTCATTGACCAGCTTGCAGCAGCCGGCGAGCCCTCCCAAAGGCTAGGTGAGCCCAGTACAATCGATTCTCTGAGTTAGCAACTTTTGGATTGAGGTAGAACGATGAATATATCTTCCAACGGCACGGAACTCAGCCACCAGGAAATCCTGCGCTACTCACGGCATCTGCTTATGCCGGAGGTAGGCCTTGATGGTCAAGCGAAGCTTAAGGAATCTTCCGTTCTGATTATCGGCACCGGCGGCTTAGGTTCGCCGGTCGCCATATATCTGGCGGCCGCCGGGGTCGGCCGGATGGGACTGGTGGATTACGACGTCGTTGATTTCACCAATCTGCAACGGCAGATCATCCATGGCACTTCCACACTGGGCCATCGCAAGGTGGATTCTGCCCAATCTCACATAAACGATATCAATCCCGAGGTGCAGGTGGATATCTATCACGAACCTTTCACCTCTGAGAATGCGTTCCAGATCGCCCAGCCGTACGATGTGATCGTCGACGGAACGGACAACTTTCCAACACGCTATCTGGTCAACGATTTGTCGGTGCTCACTGGCAAACCGAATGTGTACGGGTCCATTTTTCGCTTCGAGGGGCAGCTCAGCGTCTTCTGGGCCGAGCGCGGTCCCTGCTACCGCTGCCTGTTCCCCGAACCTCCACCACCGGGGCTCGTCCCTTCGTGTGCCGAGGGCGGTGTCTTCGGAGTTCTCCCAGGAACCATAGGAGCGCTCCAGGCCACCGAGGCCCTCAAACTGCTGCTCGATATCGGGGATCCCATGATCGGCAAGCTGCTGCTTTTCGATGCGCTCGAAATGAGCTTCGAAGAACTGCGGCTCAAGAAAAACCCGAACTGCCGCGTCTGCTCGGAGAATCCCGAAGTAACAGAGCTGATCGACTACGAGGCCTTCTGCGGCATGCCCGGTCACGATCGGGGGGAGGACTTGCTATCTAGTGAGTGGGAGATCGATCCAATAGAGCTGGCCGAGCGCATCAAGAATGGCGAAAACGTACGCCTAATTGATGTGCGCGAACCACACGAGCTCAAGATTTCGAACATCGAAGGCGCTGAGCTCTTTCCACTTGGTGGTCTTGCAGCCCGCATGCATGAATTGGACAGCGCCGATGAGATGGTGATCTTCTGCAAATCAGGCTCACGATCCGCTCGTGCGGTCGAACTGCTCGCCGGAGCAGGATTTCGGAAGCAGAAAAACCTGCGCGGAGGAATCAATGCCTGGGCGCAGGACGTGGATCCGAGCCTTCCACTTTACTAGCGTCAACTTCTTGGTTATTCGTGTGCATTGATCGCTGGTTGACGTTGCCGCGCTGCGCTCTCCGAGATCAAGCAACCGGAGATTGGACTTCCAATGTCGAGGACAGATCTAGGCGCAGAGATATTTCCGGGCTTGCATCCCGCATCAACGTGACCCGATCAACGAGTGATTGGACGATTTTTCTTCTCGCCCCAAAGGATTCAGCAGATTCGTCTTTTGACTCTGAAGAGTTGTCCAACCAATCAATTCCCGCGTGAATGTCGGTGAGATAACCCTCAATGACATTTTCAAGTTCATCAATTTTCGTATCCGCCAAGAGGCT
>JBHIBY010000003.1:0-58969 GCA_046759305.1 Anaerolineales bacterium | reverse complement strand
CCCGAAGGCTTGATGCTCAATCCCGAAGGCTTGATGCTCAATCCCGAAGGCTTGATGCTCAATCCCGAAGGCTTGAGCATCGGCCCAGGCTCTGGCTTCATTGCCCTGAACGATCCGATAGTCGTCCCAGGCAGCGAAGCGACGTGGCTAATTTCCGATGAGTTGATACTTGGAGTATCTGTCGGAGATGAAGCTCGCGCGTATCCAATCTCCCAGATGGCATATCACCACATCGCCAACGATCAGATTGACGGCGAACCCTACTTGGTTACTTATTGAGTGGCTTGCTCAAGCGGGATTGGTTTCAACCCCGAAATCGACGGAATTCGCTACACATTTGATGTTTATGGCCTCTATAACGGACTGTTTGTGATGGCCGATCGCCAGACGGGTTCCGTATGGACGCACTACGATGGTTCAATTCTGACGGGTCCGCTGGCTGGGCAAGGGAAAGCACTCGAGATTCAGCCGATCGTGCACACAACATGGGAAGACTGGCTGGCCACCTATCCGAACACCACCGTGTTGGATTGGTACCCTGAATTCGAGTCTCGCTACCGGAGCATCGATCCCGGCCGGGATGGGCTCGGACCTCAATTTCAGGACACGATCCTCAATTGGGACGAGCGGCTAGCTCAAAACGAATTGGTCCTCGGAGTAAATGTCGGGTCTGAGTACCGTGCCTACGTTCTTGCCGATTTTGGAGGTGGCATGCAGATCGTCGAAGACACATTGGGCGGTGTGCCGATTGTGCTCTTCGTCGAGACCGACACTGACTTCGGACTAGCATTTGAATCGACAGTGAACGGGGATCTAATAAGCTTCGAAGTAGAAGGGGATCGGATTGTCGATTCGGTGGGTTCTGAATGGAATATCTCGGGGAAGGCGATCAATGGGCCGAGTGCCGGCGGCCAGCTTACTTTTGTGACCTCATTTGTAACTGAGTGGTATGGCTGGGCGGCCTACCATCCACAGACTACGATCTTTGGTTCAGGCTAGGATTCGTTGGTTTCGGTAACTCCCCAGACCTGAATTGCTCCGCCCTCGCCGGGCCCCTTCAACACGTAGGCTGCCAGATGAGTGGCGCTTGGTGACATCGTTAGACCAAGCGTCCGGACGACCCCTTCTAGTTCCTGCTCCAGCAAGAGCTCTCCGTCAGGGAGACTGTAAATCCGCAACCGATTGAACACGTCCATAGCGGCCAATACTTCCCACCCATTTGAGACTGCGAAGTAACGGTAGTTCAGAAGTGGAAGCTCAAGCTCGGGCTCTCCAGTCTCCACACTGATGATCTTGACGCCTTCGGATGGCAGCCCGCGATTTATGTGCATCAAAATACGATCAGCTTGTGGCGATCCGAAGAGCAAATTCGCGAACTGATCCTGAATCGGTACTGATCCTAGGCTCTGGCCGGAAAGATCCAAGATCAGGATCTCGTTTCGATTTCGATCCTGCAAAGCCACCGACTGCCCACCAGGAAAAAGCAGACCCGAATCAATTCGGCCAGGCGAGCTGAAGCGCGTAATCTCGTCCCAACCGTTCGGGTCCCACAAAGCCACATTCCCGTAGAAGTCCACGGCAAAATACACATCGTCAGCCTGGAAGCCGGCGTCTATGATGGTCGAAATAGGAGACAGCTGGAGCTGCTCTATCGGAGCTCCGCTCTGTAAATCCCAAACCCGAATGAGGGGTCCGTCGTCCGCCACAATAGTGGATCCGTCCGGGGACAACGAGATGGTTATCGGGGGAAAGTTTTCAAAGCCGGTTATCGCATCAAGACTCTGACTGTTTCCCCAGTCAACACGCTGAATCTGAAGACCGCTGCCCGAGTGCAGCAACACTTCTTCAGTTGGCGAAAAGGCGAAGCGCACACCAAAATCGCTGCGAACGATCGGTATCTCGACTTGAAGATGCAGCTCCCCGGCCCCCAATAGTCCCGGCGATTCAGAAGGGATCGGCGCTGAAGGCTCAGGTAGGAACGGTGTCGTGGGCTCTGTAAGGATCGGGCTCGTGGGTAGAGGTTCGATTGGCGCTTGAGTTGAGCGAACCTCGAGGGGCAGAGTCTCGGCTGCGATGCTCGCGATCGCAGCCGGTGCAGCTGGAATCGTCGCTAGAGCGCTTGCCTGATCGCTTGCACATCCCGTAATAGCTCCACTAAGCAGCAGGATGACAGCAAACCTGATTTCCACTCTTGGCTCCCCCGTAACTATTCTGCTATTCTTCTGTTAGTAGTACCGGGGTCCTGTTGCATTCGACCCCGTATTCTGACCTTTATATAGTACTCCGGCACTACCCGAAGGATTTTGACAATTATCGTACGTAGAAGCCTTTGGAACGGCTTCCTCTTGGGCATACTGTCGTCGGTGGCCGTTGTCGCGGCTGCCTGGGCTGGATTCACGGGACCCAATCGGACCACGACTAAAGATGTTCGCGATCCGGATGGCGATTACTGGTACTGTAAAAGGGCAGGCTTTCCGACATGCAATTTCAAGCCCGGTATCAATCCCTGTCTGGATGCTGGCGGATCTCACCCCAGCATTGGCGCTCAGCAGGCGTGCTTTGGCGGTTTGCCCGCCGATACCTGCGGCTGTAACAAATCCTACACGACCCAAACAGTTAATTTGCCTCCCGCTACCGTGGGAGGATCCGAGAGCTGCTCAAACCCCGGTGACAATGGATGGTGTCGGAGTGGAGCCTCCCTGGAGCTCAGTGCCAACGAACCACTATATGGTGAGTCCGTCGACGGTATCGAGGGCAATCCCGGCGGCTTGTTGTGTGGGCCATCCGGCTCTTCTACCCTTGCTTGCTCCTATTCCGGTGCTGGGGAGGGTAACTTTACCATCGAATATTGGGCTCTCTCCTCCTATGGCGATACAAGTGATAAGGCTTCCTCCGAATGGAAGGTGGATGGCAGCCCGCCGAGCATCAATCTCAGCGTAAGTGGCGGAACGGCAGGTGGCGGTGGCTGGTATCGAGGCGGGACACTCGATGTCCAGGTGAGCGGCGTCGATGGAATATCCGGTGTGGCGACAGCCGAGGTGTCCGTCGATGGCGGCGGTTGGGCCAGTAGCGCTCAAGTGAGCGGCGATGGTGTTCACAGCGTCACCGGCCGCGTTGTCGATGGAGCTGGAAACCAGTCGACCGATTCGGCTGAGATCCGCATAGACGGTACAGCGCCCAGCTTAAACCCGGAACTTAGCGGCACGAAGGGCAGAGATGGCTGGTACATATCACCAGTTAGCGTCTTCGCTTCGGCCTCCGACAATCTCTCGCGAATAGCAAGAGTCGAAGTGAGCAGCGGAGCGGGGGGGTGGCAATCAGGACCGCTTGTGATTTCAACCGATGGGTCCCACCAGCCTCGATACCGAGCACAAGACATTGCCGGCAACGAGACAGTCGAAGACGGACCGACAATCAAGATCGATACGCATCCACCCGAATCGGCCTTTATCAACCCCCCAGACGGTTCTGAGACCTGGGTGTCCGGCGTTATCCCATTGATAGGTCGCAGCAGCGACCAAACATCAGGCCTGCTAGCAGTCGAGATATCTTACGACGGGGGGGAGAGCTGGAACCCATTGGAACAATCTAGTGGTGACTGGCGCGCCTCATGGGATTCAACGGGGCTTCCAAATGGAACTTACGAAATTCTGGGCCGAGCAAGTGACGTAGCCGGCAATCGCGAATCCTCTGCCAAGGTCACGCTGCGAATCGATAACGAGCCGCCATATGTTGAGATTCCGGAAAGCTGGCTGGTCAGTGAGCAAGGCACATTGATCGTTGAGGAGGGAGGAATTGGGCTCGATGGGGTCGAAGTAGTGATCCGCAGCGGTGAAACCATTCTGGTGATCCGAGAGTACGGCGAAGAGACTGTCCCAGAAGTAGTGAGCTGGGACGGCCTTTTGGAAGACGGCACGCAAGCAGCGCCTGGAAAATATCCAGTCATAGTTGTCGCTTGGGATCTTGTCGGCAACATCGGGAGCGATTCTGGGCATATCGTCGTTCCAGAAGCCGAGCGAGAAGCCGCTTCCGCGGCTGCGCCGGCAGAGCCCGCTCAGGCGAACTCCGGCAACTCGAGCTCAGCTGGTTCTGAAACGGAAGCTGAGGACGAGACAATCCGCCCGCTACCCTGGATCTGGCCCGCAATTGCCTGGATCGGACTATTGTCGGCGGTTGGCCTCGCCAAAATCTCCGATCCTCGACCTGAGGCGCTCAAAAACCTTCATGATGACATTATGGTGATCAGGAGTTCCCTCCAGAATGGGGCTGAGGATGCTTGAAGTCGTTCTTGCCGTTAGCGTATTAGCCGCGGTAGTCGTGGTGGGAGTCTTGATCTCGATAGGTAATGAGCGGCAGCGCAAGGCAATTGAGCAGCTTAGAGACGATTTGCGAAGTTGGGCACTGGGAGATTTGGAGATCAAGCGAGAGACGGCCTCCCGTGAAATCCATATCATCGACCCGCTTGCATGGTTCAATGACACTGCGCGCAAGGCTACCGGAAGTATCTGGGAATTGCGTGCGATCGCGAAAGTGTTAGACAATCCCGAGGCAATCGTAGTTACTGCCTCAGATGGGGGCTACTTGATGTTCTCTCCGGTTCAGCCAAACCAGGTGAAGAAGCTTCTAAGAGCTCCTCCGAGGCGAACAAAAACCGGCCCGCTCCCTTCGGAATTTCGGCTCGCAACCCGCGGTCGGACAAAGATGGAGACCTACGAGCTATCTGCGCTAACCGCTGGAATTTTCTTTGATCTCGAAGCGGACCGAGTGTGGCGAATGGTTGCCGACCGTCCGCTCAATTCGAATCGTCTATGGCTCTACGAATTCCCCGCTAGTTAGAGACAGAACGCGCCCGACGGGCTAAAGTCGCGATTCCGGCTAGCGCAAGCAGGTCCAGGAATACAGCAGCTACGAAGCTAAGCTGCAGCGGTATCCCAATCGCAACACCACCCATCAAGCTTCCCATGGCCAGTGCAGTCATCAGGCTGCGATTATGGCTCCTCACCAGTGACCTATAGTTGAATATCTGTTCAGTTCCCTCAAGTCTTTGATAATGAGCTGCCAGGTCCCAATAGGCCAATCCGGCAAGCGTTGCCCCTAAAGCTAGAAGGGCATGTATGCCGCTCAGTGCCGAAATTGCGATCTGCGCTACCAGCCAGGCTGATATCCAGCCGCCGCGCCTGCGTGCGATAACCCCTAGGGGAGCGTTGGCTACGAGCGCGAGCACCCACAGCCATTGCTGCTCTAGAACGAGTGCAGCGGCAGGGGCCCCTGCTGATATCACAAACGCCAGGCGGGAGGGGCCGCTCACGGGTACCGTGCTCCGACTGCACGCATCCATCTGCGCGGCCTTGCGGCCTGCATCTCGATCGCGAGTTCCAGTGGTTGTGAGATGTCCCAAACCACACGTTGGATCCCCACATGTGCAAGGCTGCGTGTAATCAAGGCTTGCTCCAGGCGAGCGAGTCGTACCGCCAAATCGATTTCAGGTTCGGTCTTCAATAACTCAGCTTCAGCGGATATCCGGTCTGGACTCACTACCAGGATCGGATAACGGCGCGCGCGCAGTATTTGTAAGAACGCTACATCCTCCTTGAGCACCGGGCTGATAAAGATTAGCTGTGACTGGGGCGGGAAAAGGCGAGTCGGCAGATTCTTCATGCGGTTGAAAATCTGACTGTGGCCGACACGTGCCCTGGCGAGAGCACGCAGGATGCGCTCTCTCTGAATTCGGCCGTATCCGGGCACCGTCCAATCGAGGTGGCTTCCGTACAGCATGACCCCCACACGGTTCGCCTGAGCTAAAAACAAATCACTCAGAGAGGCAGCCGCTTGAATTGACGACGAAAATGACGAGCGGCCATCCGCAACGATGTTGCTTCTAGATCTGGTATCAACGATGATCCCGATCTCCACCGCGCGTTCTTGCTCGAATTCATTGATGAATAGCGTCTCGCGGTGGCGAGCGCTAATCTTCCAATTGATCCACCGACGAGCGTCCCCCGGCATGTACGGCCGCACTCCGTGAAATTCAATGCCGGGACCACCGCGCCGTGCACGATAGAGCCCTGCATGAACACCGGTTCTGTAAGGTTGGAGCTCCACATGGCGTAGTCGGCGGAGATTCGGGCGGACAAGGAGCGATCGCGCGGTTGGACGGCGGTCTATCCGACGGAATAGGGCCAGTGGATCTGAAGTGGAAAACTCAACATTCTCAAATCGGTACAAGCCTCTTGTTGACCGAACTGAGTAAGAAAATTCGTAACTCCTGCCTTCTGATAATTTTCCAAGTGCGGAAGAAGCTCCCGTGGCGACAGATAATCCAACGGGTACATGATCGTGGATTGCTATGAGGTCTAGCTCAGCTCCGGAATTATCTACTCGAATATTAACTTCGATAGTGGCGCCCTCCGTGGCACTCGACTGCGCTAATTGAGCCAAAGCGTCGAGCTTTGGCGAGCGCGGGAATTGAAGCAATCCCACCGCCAGGTACGCGATCAGGGGAAGCGAGAGAGCCACAATCGAGCCATCCCGGAGCGCCAACCCGGCGGCCATAAGTACGAAGATTAGGAAGATAAGGAATGAGGAGCGCTTCACGCGCCTTCTAATACTGGCACGGGTGTGGAAGCCAGTGCGGTTGCGAGCACATCAGCTGCGGCATCCCGCTCCATCCAGTGCTCTGGTTGGAGCAATAGCCGGTGCACCAGCGCAGGGCTGGCAAGCTGCTTCACATCGTCTGGAAGCACAAAGGCCCTCCCGAGAATCCCGGCCCAGGCGCGAGAGAGATTCATCAGAGCCAGTGAGCCTCTGGGACTTGCGCCCACCGCGACTCGTTTGTCATTGCGCGTGGCGATTACGATTTGAACAATGTAGCGCTCGATATCGGGGTCGACATGGATGGCTTCAGCTGCAGCACGAGCCCGCATCAAATCCTCCGCACTAGCTATTTGCGAGATCTCAACCGCCTCAGTTTTACGCTCACGCCTTCGCGCCAGAATGAGATGCTCCTCATCAAGAGTGGGATAGCCAACGCTCACCTTTAGCACGAATCGATCCAGTTGCGCTTCTGGTAGGGGGAAGGTGCCTTCATACTCGATCGGATTTTGAGTAGCTATCACGATGAACGGCTCTGGCAGGGGAAGAGTCTCTCCCTCGAGCGTGACCTGTCGTTCCTGCATCGCTTCTAGCAGCGCTGATTGGGTCTTGGGGGAGGCGCGATTAATTTCATCCGCCAGCAGTATGTTGGCAAAGATCGGACCGCGCTGAAGATCCAGCGTTCCGCTTTCTCGGTTCAAGACATAGGAACCGGTGATATCCGCTGGGAGCAGGTCGGGAGTGAATTGAATGCGTTTGAACTCCAAGCCTAGCGATCGGGCAAAACTCTTGGCCATGACGGTTTTACCCAACCCGGGAAAATCCTCGATCAACACATGCCCGCCTACCAGGAAGGCGGCGAAAACCTGCTTGAGAACTTCGTTCTTGCCGATGATCGCACCTTCCACTTCCTCAATGACCGAGCTGGATAGCCGGCCCAACAGATCGACATCAGCCTTCATGTTGGACCTCCAAACTTCGCTCTAAATAGGAAATTACAGCCTCAATATTGGGAGAATGGATGGTCAATGCCTTACGAGGTCGTATCGTTCGCCGATCACGGCCCCTCTGCAAATAATCCCGGATTTGAGGAGTCGCGTGGGCATATTGGGAACTTGAGACACGAGATTCGAGGTCGGCCAACCTGCTGGCGAGTCTCCATCTGAAGTACTCGCCGCGGCTTTGATCCTGGAGCAGAGTCAGCCAGGACTCCAAGCTTTCCGCTTGAAACGGCGCTTGTTGATCGGCCGGTCGCATCCTTTCTCGGCGGGTAGGTAAATTCCGAAGCGCGATGAGTACAACTAAAGCGATTAAGGCGGCCCAGATCCAATCCTGCGGAGCAAGTTCCACAAATCGCTGGAATGCTCGATAGAGTCGACTCACGGGTTCGCCCAGATACTGAACCAGCGCGAGATTGACCAGCCATGCGGCCAGCAGCAGGGCGACGATACCCAGCACCGCTCTACGTGCTGTCAGCTTTCCTCCCCAAGGATCATTCGCAAGGCGGCAATGGCTTCCTGTTCATCTTCGCTGCTCAAAGCTGCAGAACCATAGCGTGCTCTCTCAAACAGGCGCGTCAGGCGAGCAAGCGGTGATTCAGGAACCCCTGATCTGGCGAGCGCACCTTCGTATTCCATAGGTGTCATGGCTCGGTGGCGGCGCAATCCGAAGCGATCCGAAGAGACGGCACATAGACGGCGGTAGGTGCGGAAGATTACGCCTTCAAGATCGGCCCCGCGTTCAAGAGCATCTAGCGCCCGGCGAGCCTCGACTTCAGCGCTATATTCTTGCTTATCGGGTGCCAGCATTCTGCGATAGACCTGAATTGCAATAGCGGCTATTAGAAGGGTGATAGCTGCACTTGTGATGAAAAAAACCCAGCTCGGCGTATCCGTGATAGTCGAGAAGATCCCCGGCGGTGGTACGGCGGCCGGGTCAACCGGTGGGCGCGCAAAGCCGGGTTGGTCTGGAGCTTGACCAAGGGATTTTGAGAGCGCTAAGATCAAATACGCAAAGCCGACAAGGTAAACAAGCTGCACCAACACTCGCTTCCGCGCATTCGGTGACTTCACGAAGTAGTAGACTGAGAATGGAAGTAGCAACAGCATTACTACGCGTAGAAGGCCCGCTAGAAAGGAAAGCGCCGACACTGCGGAGGAGGGCATAGTTAGATTTGCTAGGTCTGCGGCTTGCTGGACAGCATCGAAGCTCAGTTGTCGACTGCTCTTTATTTCGACGGATGATAGACCGCTTGCGAGAATGGTGACCGCCATCAGGGTTACGATGACGATGGCTACCAGGAGAGCGCGATCTCTGCGAACGGAGCTAGACAACATGCGAATCCGCTGAAGTATACCTTTGGAGTTTGCTTGAGGTCTGCTTCGGCATAGAATGAGGTGCTAATGCCTGAAACAATTGAGATGAAGTCACCATGCGATGAGGAGGCCGCGACTCTACGCAAGGCGATCGACGAATGGGTAGAGGCGGCGGAAGCCACTCGCGAATACCTGGTTGGCATGTCATCGGGATCCGCGGTGCAAGTCGAGCCCCTTCACCCCGGTTTTTTCAGACAAATGCAGGAGGCACACGAGCGAGAGCTGCAGGCTCGATTACGGTATATCCAAGCGAACAACCTGCTGTATGAGTGCATGGAGCGCAATAATCTGATCGAATAAATCGATCAAAATGAGGAAGCGATAGACAAAAAAGCGGCGTTGATATTGATCAACGCTGCTTTTTTTGGGGCGAGCGACGGGATTCGAACCCGCGGTCCCCGCATCCACAGTGCGGTGCTTTGCCGCTAAGCTACGCTCGCCACGTCGTACGTATTCTACAAAGCGTCCAAAACAGCGTCAAGCCAGGGCAGCCCTAGGCCATAACCAAGCCTTTCGCAAACGCAACGGCCTCGCTGCGAGGAACCGTCTGTTGCTCGCCGGATGACATATCACGAATGGTGACCGTGTCCGCCGCGACCTCATCGGGTCCCAAAATCACCACGACACGAGCCTCCACTCGGTTGGCATACTTCAACTGCTTGGCAAGTTTTTCTGCCGCCGGGTACCACTCAACTGCTAATCCTGAATTACGGAATTCCGTGGCCAGTTTCAGCGTAGCCATTAGGCCGTCTTCATCAAAGGTGGTGACCAGGATATCCGCCGGCCTCGAATCGAAGGTCGGGATGGCGTTGTACTGTTCAAGTACCAGACGGATAACCATATCACCCATCGCGAATCCCGTTGCCGGCACTGGTTCGCCACCCACTGCGGACACCAGGTCGTCATAACGGCCGCCTCCCAGGATCGCCCGGTAATTGCCCTCTGCTGCCCTGGCTTCAAAAACCGTTCCCGTGTAATAGTCTAGGCCGCGGATCACGGTTGGATCATATGCAACGTAGTCTCCAACTCCAAGAGAATCGGCTGCTGCGAAGAACCGTTGAAGGGGGGTCGAGCTGCGCCAGGCTTCTCGATGCTCGAACATGGCAAGCAACTCATCGAGTTCCTTGCGGTTCAGTCCTTCATCAAGTGCCCAAGCTGTCCATTTTTCCGTAGCCATACGATCGCGTCGATCGATGAGTCGAAATACTAAAGCTTGCCGATCGGCATCAATTCCAATCGCCTTCAACTGGGATTCTGCGAGCCTGCGGTCGTTGACCAGAATCTGGACTGCATCGGAGGACAGTCCGACACCGCGCAGAAACTCAGCTCCGGCCGCCACAACTTCAGCATCGGCCTCCGGGGATTCAATCCCGATCAGATCGATATTCCACTGAAAGAACTCACGTGAGCGGCCCCGCTGCGGGCGCTCGTAGCGCCAAAAAGGGCCAAATGACCACCAACGGATAGGCCGTGACAGGCTGTTGCTTTTGGTGGCCACCATTCGTGCAAGAGACGGGGTCAGTTCTGGGCGAAGCGCTAGCATCTCGCCCCCACGATCTTCGAATACGAACGACTGCTCTTTAACCAGTTCCTCGCCGGACTTTGCGGCATACAGATCCAAGCGTTCCAAGAAGGGCCCATCGAACTCTTGGTAACCGAAGCGTTCCGAAGCTGACCTTATCTTTGCGTATAGCCATTGCCGAAAGGACATGTCGTTCGGATAAAAATCTCGTGTTCCCCTAACAGACTGTATTGTTTCCATAGTTCATGTTCTCCCGCAACCACAATAAAACGCAACAACAAAAAAACGGCGGGGCGCTGCCCTCGCCGTCTATAGTTGCGCTAAATCAAGACGCGCGGTCAGCCGCCCGGGTACGGATGGTGATGATGGGAATTCGATCGGTTCGGCTGCATAGCGCACGGAGTATAGCACATTGGTCAGTTATCGCCGGATCCTACGGCGAACACTTCAAACATAAAGGTCAATTCAGCGGCCGCAGTATCTCCAATCAGACGTTCGATATCAGCCTTGATAGTAGTGGCGAGCTCAAGCTGCGTATCGAGCCCCAGTTCCGTCACGATGCCGATCTCATCCGCGGCGGCGATTTGCCGGGCAGCCTCGCGCACTGTCATAACAGCCTCAGCCAGCGTGGCCGCGTCATCGGCCACTCGACCGGGAAGCGCGTCCACCCGACCAGCAAGCTCCTGCGCGCGTCCGTAGCCTTCCGCAGCCGACTGCAGTAGAAGAAGGTAGTTCGTGAGCCCGACATCGTCGCCTGGGTTTATTGGGGATCCGTCACCGTTCCAGTCACCATAGAGCGGGCCGTCTCGCCCTTCGGCGATGTTGATCGTGTGTTCCGAATGTAGTTTCGCGTCGTCAAGGTGGCCGCCATTGATTTCATCGACGGCCAGAACCGCGTGGCTCGAGAGGTGAGTGGCTTGTCTTGACAACCAATCGAGCAGGTTCTCAATTACTGGTGCGCCTAGTTTGACGTCTAGCGCAAGACGTGATCGATTCACGGTTTCAGCATCCAAGTCACCCTCAAAGCGAACTTGCTCCGGGACTAGCGTGATACCTCCAACCGGTGCCATGGTGATAGCTATTGAGCCATAGTCACTCAGCAAGCTATCGTCTGTCGGATGGTTGTAGGCGATGCTTAAATGGCCGACCGACCAGTCCACCTGGCCGCCTTGATTTAGCAGCAGCGGAGCCACTTCGTCGCTCGTCAGCCAGGCCTGATACTCCATTCCTTCATCGGGGGGCTCTGCAATGTTGATGGTTCCGACCACCGTACTGTCGCCGAACAGAATAGACCCTTGCGGCGTCGTCGTATCGATTGCCGGTGCCTCTGTAACTTCGGGAGGAGCGGTAGGAACCGCGTCGGAGGTTGCATCAGTGGTTGCAGGAGGGGGTGCGATCGTCGATTCTGCGGCGGTTGTTGGCTGCGCGACGGGCTCTTCACCTTGTTGGCCTTGTAGCAGAGAAAATGTGAGAAATACGCCTCCAGCGAGCACGACAGCACCCAGAGCGAACGCCCCGACTAAAGCGAGCCCGGACAATCCGCCGCGGCCGGTTACAACCGTAGAAGGCGGTGGCGTACCGACCTGCTGATCTGTTGCTTGTCGTCCTGTGACCGGTGCAGCGACCGTTGCTGAAGGCAGCGCGGTTTCCTGGCCCAAACCGGTCGATGAGGCAGTCGCCTGGATGGATGCTAACGCGACCGCCCCTTTGAGATCTTTTGCGAAATCGCCTGCCTTTTGATAACGATCGGCCACATCCTTTGCCAGAGCTCTGTCGGTTACCGCCCTGACGGTCTCAGGAATGTTAGGTAGGGGGGGCGGTGGTTCGTGCACGTGTTTGTAAAGGATTGAAGCCGGGGTATCGCTCTCTGGATCGAAGGGCAGTCGACCTGCAAGCATTTCGTACAGAATGATTCCAAGCGAATAGATGTCGCTGGTCTCAGCAACTGTTTGGCCTTGCACCTGCTCTGGACTCATATAGGCTGGCGTTCCGAGAACGGTTCCCGAGGCGGTTCGGGTTGCGGCGCTTGCGATACGCGCCACACCGAAATCGGTCAGGACCGGTTCCACGTCATCGGCAAGTGGCAGTCCGGCGCGAAGCGGAGCCGCGCCCTTGCGAAGCACGATGTTGGCAGGTTTCACATCGCGGTGGATGATGCCACGCTGGTGTGCGTAGTCGAGTGCGGCCGCGATCCCGCTGATAAGACGAACGATCGTCTCGAGAGGAAGACTGTGGCCAACGGAGCGCATTTCCTTCAAGTATTGGCCGATTGTCATACCCTCTAATAGCTCCATGATGATGTAGGGTCGTTCCTCGACCACATCAAAGTCGACGACTTGAACGATATTTGGATGTCGAAGCCCGGAAACCGCCTTCGCCTCTTCCTCGAAGCGCCGCCGTAATTCCGGTTCGGCTGTCATATGCGAATGGAGAATCTTGACCGCCATCGGCCGATCCAGTGTGGTGTGTCGGCCAATGTAGACATCGGCCATCCCCCCACGGCCGATCATGCGCTCGATGCGCACCTTCGAGAGAATGCGGCCTACCCAATCTTCCATTTCAAGGTTCCCAGAGGAAAAATGGCCTTCTAGCTCTCGACCTGAATCAAGTTCGGAGCCTTGGCATCTTTCGTTGACGCTTCAACAGTAATTTGGTCCCTGACCCGAATGGCGCGACCGCCTGCCGTACGAGGCGTCGCCCTCAAGGCCGAATCCAGCGACCGCCTCGACGCTGGCGCTAGATACCATGGGCTGACCGGACTCGGCTTTGAGAAAAAGATGTTTGACTTTGGCGCTCATTTGGAAAAAGCGGCCCAAGTATAGCACGCACTACGTTTTGGACTTTCTACATGGTATTCTTGGTCAGCCTCGAGAGATAGTCTTGGCGCTACTCCCCAGCATCACCCTCATCTTAGGTGCCCTCGCACTTGTCCTGCTACGTGGCCGCCGACCACAATCGGTGTCGTTGATCGGTGCGGGAATAGCCCTTGTTGCAACGATTGCCGGCCTTCAGCAGTCACGCTCGGTGCTGACCATAACCCTGTGGCGGCCGGTTGAGTTGTTTGGCCCAGGATTTCTATTCGCCATCGATAAAACAGTCTGGCCATTCTTACTGATGGGGTCAGCCGCAGTGTTAGCAGAAGTGCTACTTGAGGGGCGAAGCACCAGCCGGTTGCTCTATGCAAGTATCGCCCTCGCTGCAATCGCGGCTGGAAATCTGGTCACCATTGTGATGCTTTGGACATTGATGATCGCGGTGGAGTCAGGACTACGTTTGTCCACCTCAGACGAAATCGAAACCACTTTGTGGAAATCCGGAGTGCAATTTGCTGCGGTTGCCGCTGCTCTTGCGTCCACTCAAAAGGGATTTAGCGCGCCTGTCTTCCTAATGATCGCTGTGGGGGTTCGATCCATAGGCGGCGCGGATGCTCGCTTCCCATTCACTCTGGCTGTGCTAGCTCCGCTTGGAGCTCTTGCGGCGGCAAGCCGGGAACCTGCTCAACTGCCCTGGATCGCAGGCGCAGCGGTTGTGAGCATACTGGTCTACTCGCTGCTCTTTAGGTCACGCCTTACGCTCCTAGCTCTAGCGCTAGTAGGCGCGGGCTTCCTGGCATTACCCGATGCGCAAAGCATAGTCTTTGCATCGGGTGCGGCGGCGCTTCTCGCTATCGTTGCGCTGGAATTCGCAGGGTTGTCTCGCATCTCTTGGGTAGCGGTTGCAGTAGTGCCCTTCGCGTTGGTTACTACATCGCTCGATCTGATGTGGGGTGTGGTTTTAGCGACGGCGCTCGCGGCAATCGCGCGACTTCGCTTTGCGGATGAGCGCGGCCAATCCCTCACTCGGCTGGAGATGGGCGCGGCTGCGATTCTTCTCACGGCCGCAATCCTGGCGACGTTGAGCGCAGGATGGCTGCTGAGCCTTGGAGGTGCAACTGCCGCTATGGCGGGCCTCTCTGTCGGATACGCGCTTTCCCGAGGCCATCGCATGCTGTCCAATTTGCGCTTGCCAAGCCTCGTGAGAGCGCGCAGTTATGTAATAGAACTCGCGCGATTTTTGGCGGCCGCAATCCGAACAACGGCCGAGGTATTTGAGGGAGAAAGCGCTGTACTCTGGATCTTGCTCGTGCTTCTGATCGCTATTATCGGTATTCAGGCGGTGACCGCTTGAACATGCTTCCAGTGATTCTGGCTGCGGCAACAGCATCCACTCTGATCATCGCTGAGCGCCCAGGATTTCAAATCGGAATTCTAGCAATCCAATATGCTGCTGTGGCATGGCTCGGTTCCCTTGCGCTGCCACCACAGGTAGCGGCTGTCAAAGTAGTGGCAGGCATGATCACCTGCGGTGTATTGGCCCTGACCGTGGCGGGTAGTCGGATGACCGCAGAGACTGCTCCTGGGATCGCAGGAAGAGCCTTTCGCCTCATCGCAGCAGTCCTGATCCTGACCGCTGCAATTGGGTTAGGGCAGGCAAATTGGATGAGAGTGCCGGATATTCGGCCAGAAGCAACTATGGCTTCGGCAATCTTGATGTCGATGGGATTGCTGCAACTGGGATTATTCAGGACCCCACTTAGAGTATGTATCGGTCTCATCACCTTGCTGAGTGGGTTTGAGATCGCGTACAGCGTGATCGAGCCTGCGCTGGCAATTTTGGCACTGCTTGCGAGTGTGCACATTGGTCTGGCAATGGTGGTCAGCTACCTGATGCTCGTAGCACCGCCACCTGACGTTGCTGAGGGCGGCGAGTGAGCGCTCCCGCAATCGTATTTTCCCTGGTCGCGCTTCTAGCTGTTGTAACGCTCAGCCTCCGGCGCCGAGCAATCATCCCTTTTGCAATTGCTGGACCTTGCTCCGCTCTAATTGGTCTGTTTGTTCTCTACGCTCCATTGGATACAGCTCTTTCGCTGTTTGGTGTTTCGATAAGGCTTGACAGCACGTGGGAAATCCTTGGGAGACCCATGAGCCTGGATTCGTCAGATCGAGCAGGAGTCGGCTTTCTGTTTCTGGTGGGTGCATTGTTCTTCAGTCTGGGGTGGGTAGTCGCGCCCGGTCGCTCGTTCGTCCCGGCCGGCTTTCTGGCTCTTGGCCTGCTGGCCGGGGCCTTGTCTATAGAACCCTTCCTTTTCGCTGCGATTTTTCTCGAGCTGGCTGCGATGGCATCTGTGCTCATTCTGATTCCGCCGGGCTCTCGCAATGAGAGGGGAGTGCTCAATCTACTAGTGCTGTACTCAATGGCGATGATGGCGATCCTATTTACAGGCTGGCTGCTCGAGAATGTAGGTGTCACGAGCGTAACACCAGAACTGGCGACGCGTGTTGCTTTGCTGCTTGGATTAGGGTTCGTCATTCTGCTCTTTGTCCCTCCGTTCCACTACTGGCTCCCTAGCATAGCCGACCGCGTCAACTCATATTCGCTAGCATTCGTGGCCGTCATCCTTCAAAGTTCGGGGATGTTCATTCTGCTGCGGTTCCTGGACAACTTCGCTTGGATGCGCGCTGAGCCAAGCATCCCTGCAGCTATTCAAGCTGCAGGGATATTGTTGATTATCTTTGGAAGCGTAGTGGCTGTTGCGCAGATTACATTCCTGAAGATGGCAATCTACGTGTTATTGGCTGATATCGGAGTCTCGCTGCTTGCCGTTGGCTCAGAGCAATCTTCCGAAAGCGAGATCGCGATTGGACTGACCAGTGTGCGAGTGATCAGTTTAGGGTTATGGGGACTAGGAGCCGCGCTGATGAATTCGTCCGGGTATTCGAAGGGCGCTGCTAGAGCGGCGCCGCTCGCCACGGCTGCCGCACTTGTGGGTGTATTGAGCTTGGCTGGAGTGCCGCTAACTGCCGGATTTCCCTGGCGCTGGCAGCTTATGACTCGATTGTCGGAACCTGCTGCATTACTGATCGTATTCAGCATGCTTGCCATCCTATGGGCTGTGCTCCGCTGGACCTGGAAGCTGTTCGAGCCGGGACCGGTCAATTTGGACGAGCCCCCTCGCAGAGTGGTGCTGGCAATAATGGCGGGCAGCTGTTTGATACTGGGAATCTTCCCGCAGCTTGCTATTCTTTGGGGCGCGGCCAATTTGAGCCCCTAATCTGATGGTGAGCGACCACATGCTATACTCGAAAAGCGCGAGTTTTGCTGCATCAAAGCGCATGAGGAAACCTTGGGAGGACGCTTGGAAGCTGAGCAGATTGACAAGAGAGTAAGCTGGCTTGACGAACAAAGGCGAAAGGATGCCGAGGAAGTAACGCGCCTTGAAGAACGTCTCGAAGCACTTGACCAGGCTGCAAGCCAACATACTCAACAGCTGCGAGAGTTGTCGGGCGAAGTGGCTCGATTCCCCGCGCTAGAGGCACGAATTCGCCAGTACGATGAAACGATCGCCAAGCACCGTGCTGAAATCTTGCAGCAGCTTGAAATTCAGGATGATCGTCGGATCGCACGTGAGAAGCAGCTCGAATCCCTGCGCAGTATCGACCAAAAGAAGGTCGTTGAAGAGGTCGACGAACTGAGAGTCAGACTTAAGCAGCTAGATGCAATCAATGAGCTGCTTGAAACTCGCAAGCGTGAAGAACTTCGGATCAGCCGCGCATTAGATGGGCTAGACAAGAAGGTCGATCAAGTTTCGGCTGAGGTTGAAGACGAGGTGCGCTCCACGGTTGGGCTTAGAGAAGCCAGAGATAATGACTGGCAGCGCATCAATGACCTGGACAGCCGCGCTTCTGCGATCAGCAAGAGAGCAGACGAACTTCGTTCTCACATTGATTCCTTAGAAGATCAGCTGCGCAAGATTGCAACCCGGACCGGAATACTCGAAGTTAGTGAGAAAGAGCTGCGCCAGTCGCAAACGCTGTGGACGGAGCAACAGTCTGCACGATTGGCTGAATTTGAGCGAGCCTGGAACGCCTGGGAAAAGCGGTTCACAGAGTTTGAGCTTCAGTCGGACGAACTTCAGGAGCGAATAGAGTCTTATGAAGAGACCCACCGAGGGCTCCGTTTGTTGCGGGATGAGCAACAAAATGTTGTTGAGCGGCTCGATCGACGTATTGCAGAAGTGAGCGAGATTCAAAGGTTGAGCGAAGATCGCTTCAAGCAGGAATGGCTAACTTTTCAAGCGGATGAGCAAAAGCGATGGAGCAGTTTCAAGCTCAGTTTTGAAGAGCAGCGCAGGGAGCACGATCGTCAGCATGTGCCAATCGCAGTGCAGCTGAAGGATATGCAGGAGCTTCTCGATTCAACGGTATTGAAGATCGAGGACATGGATCAGTCAAACAAGCGGAGGATCACGGATCTGATGGCTCTGATTCAGGACTGGGGAGCGGAGCTCCGGAACAGCGATGGGTAGATGAGACTTAAATAGATGCGGGTTATTGGAACTGCCGGTCATGTGGATCATGGAAAATCCACACTGGTGCAAGCCCTTACTGGGATAGATCCGGACAGGCTTCAGGAAGAGAAGGATCGGCAGATGACAATAGATCTCGGCTTTGCCTGGTTGACGTTGCCGAGTGGAGAAGGCCTGGGATTTGTGGACGTCCCAGGCCATCGTGATTTTATTGAAAATATGTTAGCAGGAGTTGGGGGCATCGATGCGGCCTTGCTCGTGATTGCTGCCGATGAGGGCATCATGCCCCAAACCCGGGAACATCTCTCAATCCTGGATCTGCTGGAAGTCGACACACTCATTGTTGCGCACAGCCGCGTCGACTTAGTTCAAGAAGAGGATTGGATCGATCTGGTCGAGGAGGACACGCGGGAGCTCCTGAACGGGACGCGCTTTGAATCTGCTCCTATGGTGCGTGTATCTGCCGTAACTGGCGAAGGCCTATCCGAGCTTCTGGATGTGCTGGATACAGCACTGCGCTCCGTAAGGACCCGGCAAGGCTCGCAGAGTCCGAGGCTACCGATCGATCGCGCGTTTACTATCGCCGGTTTTGGAACAGTGGTCACCGGCACGCTCCTGGACGGCCAGCTCGAAAAGGGTCAGGAGGTGGAGGTACTGCCGCGCCAGGTCGAGGCGCGGATCCGGGGGCTTCAGACGCACAAACAACAGGTTGATGTGGCAGAGCCGGGCAGCCGAGTAGCGGCCAACATTTCCGGAGCGAGCGTTGATCAGATCGAGCGAGGGGAAGTGCTGCTGTTGCCTGGAACGGACGCATCGACGTCCAGACTCGATGTGAAGTTCAGGATGCTTGAGGGCCAGGCGATCGGACTCCGCCATAATGCCAATGTTAAATTCTTCACAGGATCAGCTCAGCGCATGGCACGAGTTCGGCTGCTTCAAGAGAAACCGCTCAAAGGGGGCGAGAGCGGATGGCTGCAATTGGAACTCGATCATCCTGTAGTTGTACGGCGTGGAGATCATTTCATTCTCCGTCAGCCCTCTCCCGGGACTACACTGGGAGGCGGCCAAATTGCAGATCCGCACCCCACAGAGCGGCATAAGCGCAAAGACGCGGCCGTAATAGCGGGATTGGAGCGGCTGGCGAGTGGTACTCCTGCGGAGGTGCTCATGGCTACGATCGTTGGGGGTGTGCAGGTGTCCCTCAATGAGGCCGCAAGGGAAGCTGGGCTGGCAATGTCTGACGCTGTTGAAGAGATCGTGCGCCTCGAGGGGGAGGGAGATATCGTGATATTGAATAAGCAGACTCCTCAAAGCGATTGGATTGTCATCAGCTCAGCAGCTTGGGAGAGCCTTGTTGCGCGAGCTCATGAAATGCTTGAGCGGTATCACAATGAGCATCCACTCCGAGCAGGCGTTCCTATTGAGGAATTTCGCAGCAGGCTTGACTACTCCGGAAATGCCCTATTGTTTGCATTTGTCGATCGGGGAATTATCCGTAGAGTTGGCAATCGAGTTCGGCTGCCAGAGTTCGAGATCATTTACTCTGCAGATCAGGAGCGGCGCGTTAAGTCCCTCTTGGAGCTTTTTGCGGACAACCCCTATGGCCCTCCAACGCTGAAAGAAAGTGGAGATGCCGTTGGAGAAGAGCTGCTAGAAGGGTTAATTGAGCGAGGTCAGCTAGTCAAGGTGAGCGAGGCGGTGGTTTTCACTCAGGAAGTCTATGAGGACATGAAGAGGCGTATTGTCGAGCACTTACAAGGGGAGGGGGAAGTCACCATCGCTCAGGTGCGAGATCTTTTCGGCACCTCTCGAAAGTATGTGTTGGCTCTGATGGAACATTTCGACTCGATCGGTCTAACCTATCGAGACGGTGACGTGCGTCGGCTAGTGCGTTCATCGACCGCCTAGAAATTTCGATAGCTCCAATTGCCAGCTACCATGGTCCCTGCCACGCTCAGTCTGAGGAACTCCTCGCCTTCAAGTTCAAAGGGATCATGATTGAGCACCACTAGATCAGCTGCATAACCCGGAAAAAGCTGCCCCTGCCAAGATTCGTTTCCGGCCGCATATGCTGGACCGATGGTGTAGGCAACTAGCGCCTCGGAGAGATTGAGCCGCTGATCGGGAATCCAGCCGTTGATACCTGGACTACCATCGGGCCGCCGACGAGCAATCGCAGCGTAAATTCCTGAGAGCGGATCTGGGGTCTCCACGGGGGCATCGGATCCAAACGCCAGTCTGGCTCCAGCATCAAGTTGTGCGCGCCATGCGTAGGCTTGGGTAACTCGATCTCCCCAATATTGATCCGCCATTTCCATGTCAGATGTCGCGTGAATTGGCTGCATGGAGGCCACAATCTCGAGTTCGGCGGCCCGAGTAAGGTCGTCTGGATGAAGGATCTGCAAGTGCTCGATGCGATGCCGTCTCTTGGCAAGCATCTCCAATTGTTCGTATTCCCGCAGCAGGCTGAAGGCATTCAAGACCTCGTGGTTGGCGCGATCGCCGATGGCATGCACCGTCATACCAAATCCCGACCTTGCTGCCTCCTCAAATATTTCGATCAACGCCTCGCTGTCGACGAGCAGCATTCCGCGGTTCTTGGGTTCGCCCTCGTAGGATTGCAGCATAGCCGCCGTACGAGGGCCCAGTGCGCCGTCCGCAAAGACTTTGATATTGCCTATCCTGATCCAGTCATCTCCGAAACCGCTGCGAAGTCCGAGATCGCGCGCGGAACCCAGCTGAGCGGCAGGAATGTTCTTCAATACTCTCAGCCTGAGTTCCCCTCGCTCGCGCAGTATTTGGAGGGCGCCAAAGCAGGTGGGTCCATCGAAGTCGTGAACGCCGGTCAACCCAAATCGAGCGAGGTTCTCCTGTGCGGTACCAAGCTTATCGGCTAGCTGGTCTGCTGTCAGGGCTGGGATGCGACGCTTTACCAGGCGCATTGCTCCTTCAAAGAGCATGCCGGTAGCATTTCCGATTTCATCTCTCTCGATCACCCCGTCTTCTGGATTCGGCGTTGATGAATCGATGCCCGCCAACTGAAGTGCTCGGGAATTGACCCAGGCCGCATGCAATGACTTTGCCGTCAGATAAGCAGGATGGTTTGGCACTGCTGCGTCCAAATCCGCAAGCTTTCCAAATCCTCCCCAGGTATTCTGGTTCCATCCGTGCCCAAGGATCCAGGAATCCGCCGGTGCCTGGGAGGCATGCTTGCTAGTGCGTTCCAGGCAATCAGCCATCGTAGGCCTCTCACAATCGATAATCTGCAACGACTGAGCGTACTTTTCAAGATGAATATGTGCATCGATCAAACCGGGAATAAGCGCACGACCGTCAAGAGCTATCCGCTCGGTCTCAGGGAGCAGCCTCGGATCAAGCTCCTCGGTGGATCCGGAGGCGAGCACCCGACCCTTATCGACTACGATTGCCTCGACCGTTCTTGAGGTTTCGGGATGAAGGTGAATCTTGCCGCCGTACAGGTATGTGGGGCGGTTAGAAGTTTGCATTGACTGGCGACTTATTGTGGCTGAGTGGGTGCCTCGGCTCGGCGGGCGGCATCCAGATCGCGGATATATTCTTGGGAAGTAGCAGATGGTTCGTATCCAAGGGCCGAGAAGAACGCCTGCGCTTCGCTGCGCACCACTGCCGCATGCAACATCAGACGCGCCCGCTCTGCCTGAAAGGCCCAAATTTCAGCTGCCGTCATTAATCTCCGACCTACGCCCTGCCTGCGCATCTCCGGAGCAACGATGATATCGATCAATTCCACGCTATCGTCGCTGGTCAAATCGTGCGACACCCTGAGGTGCGCATAGCCTATTAGAGCTTCTCCATCCAGCGCAAGGAAGAAACGATCCTCGCTGGGCAATAACTCTAATCTCCGCCTCAGATCTTCAAGTGTCACAGCTGGAATATCGGACTGCAGAAGATCAGCGAGCTGTTCCAGATATGCCTCTGGTGGGTGACGGGTCCGGATGATTTGAAGTTCCATGATCGGTCAATTGAGTAGCTTGGCGCCAATAAAGTCGGGCGCACCACGGATGAATGCCTCTCCGGGCATCTCGCGCTTTCCTGCTGGCTGAACCTCGTCGAGAACCAGAAAGCCTTCGTGGGTGGTGAGTGCAGGAGCATTATCGATCAACACCACCTGGCCAGCAATAATCTCACCGTTGTGCGAAGTGGCGTGTGCGCGCTTGATCGCCAAACTGCGATCGTCCCACAAGATGAAGGTGCCGGGCCATGGATCGAAGGCGCGGATTTGACGGGATAGGTCATCGGCAGTTGCCTCAAGATCTAGTTTCCCGTCCTTCTTTTTCAGCATTGGTGCGTATGTCGCCAGAGCCTCATCCTGAGGCGTAGGGCTGAGTTCGCCCGATAGGTAGCCCGGCAACGTTGCTAATAGTAGCTCCGCACCAACGTGCGATAGGTGATGGGTCAGCGAACCTCCGGTTGCTTCGGCCTCGATCCGAACCTTCCGCTGGCTGATGATCGGGCCAGTGTCCAGGCCGGCATCCATTCGCATTATTGTGACACCAGATTCCGTGTCTCCGTTTCGGATCGCAGCTTGAACCGGCGCCGCACCCCGCCAACGAGGTAGAAGAGATGCATGAACGTTTAAGCTCCCGCGCGCGGGGAGGTCGAGCAGGCTTTGAGGAAGGATCTGTCCATACGCGGCAACGACCAGCAATTCAGCTTCAAAGGTTTGAATTTCCGATACTACATCGGCATCTTGAATGCGTTCCGGCTGCAGGACGGGAATACCCAACTCGACCGCGAAGGCCTTAGTCACCGGAGCAGTAGTTGCCTTCCCTCGCCCCGCCGGTCTATCCGGCTGACAAACTACTGCCGCGATGGTGTGTTGTTCTGAAAGAGCTTGTAAACTTGGCAACGAGAATTGCGGCGAGCCCATGAACACGATCTTCATGGTGCAATGCTAGCACACGCTCTGATTGAACTCCAAGCAACCTCCACGGTGGAAAGGGGTTGTAGAGAACGGAGCAACAAAGAAACATTTCCGAGTAAGCTAATTTCAGGAGGTTTGCAATGAGCGAAGAACCAAAGGGCGAGAGTGGAGCTTCAAGTGATGATAGGTTGGTGTCGTTGCTGGCATATGTGCTGACACCTTTGGCACCAGTCATTATCCTGCTGATGGAGGATAAGAAGAGTCGTCCATTCATTAGAGCCCACAATGCGCAGGCACTGATTTGGGGAGTCCTCCTCGTGGTCGTCTCCATACCTTCGACCGTTTGCCTATTTGCTCCTTCGCTTATCTTATGGGCTATCGGTGTCTATTGGGGGATCAAGGCTTATCAGGGGGAATACGTCAACATCCCAGTGATTACGGATCTCACAAAGAACCAGGGTTGGGCGTAGCTTGAGCAGAGCCAAAAGCAGAAGCGGCCCGCGCGACAGCGGGCCGCGTTGGGTTGATGAGGCTTTGTCAGGATCGAGTTGAATGCCGACAAAACGTTGGATATTTCCGGAACCTTCGATAGATCGCGCGGCCTCCGGCCTCAAGCCCTCAGAATTGGCCATATTGGAGCGGCGAGGCCTATCCAGTGCGCGGGAGATTGAATCCTTTCTGAACCGGCAGTACGATGGCGAAGTCGATCCTTTCCAGCTGAGCGATATGGATCGCGCAGTCGAGCGCCTGCAGGCGGCTCGGCGAGCAGGTGAGCGGGTCGTAGTGTACGGCGACTACGACGCCGACGGCACAACCGCGACGGCCCTGTTGGTACAGGTTCTTCGCTCAATAGGTCTGGATACTGGGTGGTATATACCCAACCGCTTTTCAGAGGGGTACGGCCTCAACAAACCTGCGCTTGGCGAGATACGCCGCAGCGGGACCGCAGTGGTAGTAAGCGTGGACTGTGGGGTTCGTGCGAATGAGGTTGTTGAAGCTGCCAACGCTTCGGGTTTAGAGCTCATTATCACTGATCATCATTTGCCGGGCGCAGAATTGCCCCCTGCGATCGCGGTGATCAATCCCAATCGAGCAGACGACAACTACCCGTTTAAAGGACTTGCAGGCGTCGGGCTCGCCTACAAACTGGCTCAGGGCCTGGTTGCATCCTCCGGGGGTGAGAATCTGAAGAAATATCTGGATCTGGTCGCTGTGGGAACAGTGGCAGACCTGGCTCCGCTGGTTGACGAAAATCGATACTTGGTCGGTGCTGGCCTTGAACAGCTGAACCTTAGAGCGCGTCCCGGACTCCGAGCTCTCTCTGAATTTGCGGGGTACGCTGAGGGATCGATTACTTCTTCGTCAATTGGGTTCGGTTTAGGGCCCCGGCTGAATGCGGCAGGAAGATTAGCCGACGCGCGTCTGGCAGTAGAGCTTCTTCTGTCGACCGATGGATCGGATGTTTGGAATAATGCAAGCAAATTGGACGGTCTGAATCGAGAGCGACGGCAGTTGACAGATGAGACCCTTGAACGCGCACGATCGATCGCTCAAGAGCAGGGGGATCTTTTGGTAGCCGCTGAAAAAAGTTTTCACGAGGGAGTGGTCGGTTTGGTGGCCGGCAGGCTGGCGGACGAGTTCTATCGGCCAGCCCTGGTTGCACGAATTGAGGAGAATGAGCTACGAGGGTCGGCCCGCAGCATCCCCGAGTTCCACATCACAAAAGCTCTACAGGCCTGCGATGACCTCCTGCTTCGATATGGTGGCCATGCTCAGGCAGCGGGATTTGCCTTGCTCGAGGAGAACCTGGAGGCCTTCACGATCCGACTGTCAGAGCTTGCTGCCGATAGCTTGGCAGGACTAGACCTAAGACCTCGCCTGGAGATCGATGCCAGCGTCGGCTTCGATGAATTGGATGATGATCTCATGGCATTCATCGATCGGCTCCAGCCTTGCGGCCAGGCGAATCCTGATCCAGTATTTGCTACGGCCGGAGTCGAGGTTCTCTCCAAGCGGGCAGTGGGGCAGGGCGGCAAACACCTCAAATTGACCCTGCGGCACACCGGAAGAATCTTTGATGCGATCGCTTTCGGATTTGGGGATCAGTCCGGGAAACTGCCGGGCCGGATAGATCTGGCCTATCGACTGGAACGAAACGAATTCAGGGGTGTGGTTAGCCTACAGTTGAATGCGCAGGATTTTAGACTGCCTTAGTCCTCAGTCAACGAAGCGAAATTTCAACAGAGCCCAAACAGCCGCGAACGCATCTGTGAGTCCGATTTTCTTCCCCTCTGAGTACTCGCGAGGATTGAATGAAATCGGCACCTCGTAGATCCGTACCTTTTTCTTGAGAAGCTTTGCAGTGATCTCAGGCTCAAAATCGAATCGATTAGAACGGATATCGATGTTCTGAATGACTTCTTTTCGAAAGAGCTTGTAGCCTGTCTCCATATCGGTCAGGATACTGTTGTACAGCACGTTGGTCATTAGGGTAAGCAGCTTGTTTGCCACCATATGCCAGAACATGGTCGGCCGACGCGCAGCACCGAGAAAGCGGGATCCGTAGACGACGTCGGCTTTACCTTCTTCAATGGGAATCAGCATACTCGGCACATCGCGTGGATCGTATTCCAAATCTGCATCCTGAACGAGCACCAGGTCGGTCTCTACCTTCGCAAATCCAGTGCGCAGTGCTGCGCCCTTTCCGCGATTCCGGTCATGGAGATGGAGTTCAATACGGCTGTTATTGGAGGCCATTTCCTGAAGCAATTCGCGCGTGCCATCGGTCGAGGCATCATCAACAACAATAATACGATCCGCCAGGCCTGAAGCTTCCACGTTGCGGATTATTTCTTCCGCCGTAATGTGTTCGTTATATACCGGAAGCAGAAAAGTTAGCTGCATGGGCGCATTTTACAGCTGCGCTTGAGTAGGAACAACCGATGATTTGCTCGGGCTACACACGGCGTATATAATCTGACGCATGACTCTTCCCCGCACTTCTCCCCGTGTAATCCGGACGGCAGACATGCCGACAACCGGCAGTCTACGCTACGTCCCGCCGGCTATCAATAAGATAGAAGATACGGGTCTATCGCAACTATGGCTGCAAGATCTGGCGCTTAAGATCCTCTACTTCCGAGGCTACCTCACTGGATTCAAAGTTTCTGAGGCGATGGCGCTTCCGTATGCAGGAATTACCGACCAAATCCTTGAAGCCCTGAAGCGGGAGAAATTTGCAGAAGTCAAGGCCCAGGTTGGCATCGGTGAGGGGGCATACCAATATGCCATCACGGATGCCGGAATTGCCCGAGCGCGAGAGGCCTTGGAGCGGAGTCAATATGCCGGGCCGGCACCGGTCCCGGTCGATGTGTACAACGAAGCTATCGTTCGGCAAAGCCGCAGTAGACCGACTGTAAATCCACGCGGGATGAAGCGCGCGCTTGACGAACTCATCCTTTCCGAAACCACCTTCAATCAGATCGGGCCGGCCGTCAATTCGGGCGCCTCGATCTTCCTTTACGGACCCCCTGGAAATGGTAAGACCACAATCGCGCGAGCAATCGGTCGTCTCCTGTTGTTGGAGGACATGACGATCCCGTATGCGATCGATATTGATGGACAGGTTGTCAAGCTCTATGATTCGGTGAACCATGAGCTCTCTCCGGATCAAGACACCGAGAGCTCGGGTTCGGGGACAGGGGCTTTAAAGGCGGACCCGCGCTGGATTAAGATTCGTAGACCGTTCATCGTAGTAGGTGGCGAGCTCACGATGGATGGGCTTGATCTAGTGTTCGATGACACCAACAAGTTCTACGAAGCACCATTCCAGGTCAAGGCCAACGGCGGTGTATTCCTTATTGATGACTTTGGTAGGCAGCAGGTTCGGCCTCGAGACCTGCTCAATCGCTGGATCGTGCCGTTGGAAAACCGCATTGATTTCCTGACGCTGCACACTGGGCGCAAGATTGAGGTGCCCTTCGATGTACTGGTAGTCTTTTCAACCAATCTGCCTCCCAAGGATCTTGTTGATGAGGCCTTTCTCAGGAGACTGCGCCACAAGATCGAAGTAGGCGACCCCTCTTATGAGGCCTACCGAGAAATATTCAAGCGCATTGCCGAAGGGAAAGGCATCCCATACTCCGATCGAGGCCTAGCCTACATGCTTCAGGAGTGGTATATCAAGCGCAATAGGAAGCTTCGCGCTTCACACCCGCGGGATATCTGCGATCAAATCCTGGACATCTCGCGCTATCTCAACGTAGAGCCGACGATGAGCAAGGAGCTGCTCGACCGAGCCGCTGAGGCCTACTTCGTGGAGTTGTAAGTTCAAGATGTCGCAGCCGCAATGCCCCGCAAACGGCGGGGCATCTTAATTTATGCCATGGGATCAGTTGTAGAGGAACTCGAAATACAAACGAAATTGGAATGCACGGCAGATGAACTGATCTGTTTCTGCCTGGCGCGCCAGATTAACGATGGCGAGGTAGTCGCATTAGGACTGGCCACACCCATGGGTGCGGTGGCTGCACTGTTAGCTCGCGCGTTGCACGCGCCCAATATCTTCATCGCTTCTGCTATTGCGACTTCCGTTACTATGAGCCCACCTGAACTGAGCCTCACCGATGCTGAGGGGCGGTGGGTTGAAGCAGCGCTGACTCGCTCGAGCTTCGTTATCGGCGCGGCCGACTATTTGCCAGCCGTTCGACCTAAGGAATTCTTCCGGCCCGGCCAGGTGGACCAACACGGAAATACCAATAATATCTCGATAGGAAAGGACTACCGACGCCCTCGTCTTCGAATGCCGGGTGTAGGCGGCGTACCGGATGTGTCTGTATTCATGAGCGAAATGAGCCTTTACATCCCCAGACATTCAAGGGTGGCATTTCCAGCGAAGCTAGATTTTCTTTCTGGGCTAGGCCACAGCAAGGTGAGAACGGCGGGCTCAGGACCGCAATATCTTGTATCCAATCTTGGTCAATTTGATTTTCCTGACGGGAACATGCGCCTCACTCACCTTCATCCGGAAGTGACTGTCGATCGGATTGTCGCAAAGACAGCTTTCGAACTAGTGATTGCAGAGGATCTTCAGACAACAGTGCTTCCGACCGATCAGGAGTTGGAATTGCTTAGACAAGAAATTGACCCATTCAGCTTGCGAAAGCTGGAGATGCTTTCCGGCGCAGAGCGGCGCAAAGCATTGCGCACGATTGTCGATCAGGATGTTCGAAGCTAGCCTTGCTGCTCACCTATCCCAGCATCAGGCTCTCGATCAGGGTAAACGATGAAAACGGGAACGTCCCTCGCCCTCCTACTGCTAGTGGCAACATCGGCGTTTTCGCCATTCACTCAAGGCGACCTCGCCGAATCGCTTCTCGCGCAAATGACGCCCGAAGAGCGAGTCGGGCAGCTCTTTCTCCTCACATTTGAAGGCTCTGGCCTTCAACCCGACGATCCCGTTCTATCTCTCATACGCGATCATCACATTTCGGGCTTGGTGCTTCGATCCGAGAATAACAACTTTATCGGTCCAGAAAACACGCTTCCAACGCTAAGAGATCTCGTTACGATCCTCCAATTCACTGAGAACGAGGCCTCGCTACGCCGGACGGTTGGTGAAATAACAATCGAGCCGGGTGTTTACGTGCCGCTGCTAATCGCAGTGGTTCAAGAGGGCAACGGTCCAGAGTATTCCGAGATTATGTCTGGCATGTCGACTACACCTTCCCAAATGGCGATTGGCGCGACCTGGGACCCCGAGCTTTCTCGCGCAACCGGTGCGGTCATAGGATCAGAATTGAGAGCGGCGGGTATCAACATGCTGCTCGGGCCGTCTCTGGATGTCCTTGGCGACCCACGCCAACTGGATCTTGGTGACATTGGAGTTCGATCATTCGGCGGGGACCCTTACTGGGTGGGTGTGCTGGGCGAGGCCTTCATTGAGGGGGTGCATGAGGGCTCTGAAGGCCAAATTGGTGTGATAGCCAAACATTTTCCAGGCCTAGGCGGAAGCGATCGGCCTATAGACGAAGAAGCCTCTACGGTCCGTAAGTCCCTGGTTCAGCTGCAGCAGATCGAGCTCGCCCCGTTCTTTGCCGTGACCGATGGAGCACCCGGCGAGGCAAACGGGATAGCAGATGGACTGTTGTCAGGTCATATCCGGTATCAGGGATTCCAGGGCAACATACGGGACACCACTCGGCCAATTGGCCTCGACCCTGATGCTTTTGGCCAGCTGATGGCTTCAGATCCATTTGCGGCGTGGCGAGAGGGAGGGGGAGTGACGGTCAGCGGCCCATTGGGATCTGGAGCATTGCGCCTCTTCTATGAGTCTCTCGGTCAAAGCTATCGCGGTCACCTGGTTGCGCGTGATGCTTTCCTGGCAGGAAATGATTTGCTGTACCTATCGGAATTTGTCTCGGATGGAGACGCGGACCAGTTGACGACGGTTCAGGACACTTTGAGCTTCTTTGCCGAGAAATACCGTGACGATGCCATCTTCGCGCAAAGCGTGGATGAAGCCGTGTTGCGAATTCTTCGGTTTAAGCTTCGGCTTTATGATGGAGGATTTGATCTAGAGAGCATAATGCCAGCGGAAGGCGCACTCGAAGGTGTCGGCGAGGCGGATATCTCTCTCCAGGTAGCTCGTGAAGGCGCGACTCTACTAAGCCCTTCCGCTGAAGAACTGACTAATCTCATTGAGGGACCGCCGCAGATTGGCGAGCGCATGGTCTTCATAACCGATGTGCGCGACTACGCTCAATGTTCGAGCTGCGAGTCCTTCCGGCACGTTGGTCTTGCAGAACTGGAGGACACGATCCTAGCTCTATATGGGACCAGCGCTGCGGGTCAGGTAGGAGCATGGAATTCAACATCGCTATCCATGGCTGACCTGGCGCTCTTTTTGGGAGAGAATCCGGATTCAGTTCCTGCGATTCCTCTCCTGGCGCCAGATGAGGTTGAAGCAATTATTCGGCCAGCGGACTGGCTGGTGTTCGTCACGCTAAAAGAGGATCCGGGTGTGTTTGGCTCAAATGCCCTCAAGCGGTTGCTGAACAGCCGACCGGATCTGGTTCGGAACAAACGCGTTGTTGTGTTCTCTATGGACGTACCCTACGACCTCAGTGCCACCGATATCAGCAAGATCGATGTCTATTACTCGCTATACGGAAAGACCAGCTCATTTGTCGACGTGGCTGCAAGGCTACTGTTCCAGGAGCTATCGGCGCGTGGTTCATCGCCAGTGAGCGTGCCTGGAGTGGGGTACGATCTGATCGAAGTGACCGCGCCTGATCCAGATCAGTTGCTCACGCTTTCAATCGTCGGCGCAGGCGAAGAAGGTAAGGCACAACAAGAATATGCGGTTGGTGACGTCGTTGATGTAACCACTGGCGTTATTCTTGATCACAACCAAAATCCGGTCCCGGACGGGACTCCTGTGGAATTCCTATTGTCATATCAAGGAGAGGCGACGAGCACGGTGCATGATTCCGTAACATCGGGAGGACTCGCCTCCGTTTCCTTCGCGCTTGATAGGCTCGGAGTGCTGACTCTGGAAGCTATGAGCGAGCCGGCAAGGCTCTCCGAAATCCTGCAAATGAATGTCCAGGAGGGGATCGTGACTGTTATCACGCCTACAGCTGAACCTAGCGTCACGCCTGAACCCTCAATAACACCTGAAATCGAGACACCAACTCCAGCGCCCAATGCGGGTGTCGTTGCAACTCCGGAACCGCCCCCACCAACCATCGGTATCGGAGAGTTGGCTCTTGCTATCCCGGCGGTAGTAGTTGCTGCCGTTCTGGGCTATGTGCTAATCGCGCCTGACGAGCCGAGTCGAACCCGCATCGGACTGTTGATTTTGGTCGGGGGGTTAATCGGATACAACTACATCGCACTCGGTTTTCCAGGAAGCCAAAAGCTTATCCAATCCCTGGGAGTGTTCTCGGGGGTTGCGATGGCGGTGGCGCTTGCGCTTGCTGCAAGCCTTGTTGGTTACCTGTGGTGGCGCAGGTCAGCTCAATGAGGCGACGATCGCCACCAGAAGCAGCGCAATCACCGCTCCAGCCAACCAGCGATCCAGACTAGATTCAAGGGAGAGACTGCGCCCTGTCGCTGAGCCGAAATCGGTCGGCTTGCCGCGAGTAAGAGCCTGACGAAAGGATGCCACATTTTCAGGCCGCTCATCGGGATGAAGGGCCATTGCCCACAAAACGGCCTCTTCGAGGGCCGGCTCAACCTCGGGATTGAGTTCACTGGGCATCTTCAATCCGTGTGGACGCAGAAAGCGCTGTTTGGCCTCAAGTGGTGGTTTGTTGGTCAGCAGATGGTACATGGTCGCACCAAACGCGTAAATGTCACTACGAAGGTCTGTGTGACCAGTGTCTCCCCCATATTGTTCAAGCGGAGTGTAGGTTGCAGTACCACGGCCCTGAATAACCGTGACTGTCATTTCGTCCGGGACCATCTGCTTGACAAGACCAAAGTCCACCAGCTTGATGAGCCCATTGGGAGTGAGCTTAAGATTGCTGGGCTTGATGTCGCGGTGAATGACAGGAGGATCCTGGCTGTGCATGTACTCCAGTGCATCTGCGATTTGCACACTCCAGCCAAGTACATCCTCGATCGACAGGTAATCAGATTTTCGCCGGGCTCGGTCCATCAACGATTTAAGGTCATCGCCGGGCACATAATCCATTACCAAGTAATCGCGCTCGTCTTCGGTGAAGAAGTCTGAAACCTTCGGGAGATTCGGATGATCCAACTGAGCCAAGACCGAGGCTTCCCGGTAAAACTGATCTCTTCCCTGCGAACGAACTTCTTCTGGCAAGTCGCTCGCCTGATAAACCTCTTTGATCGCGCATATCCTGCCGGATAGACGGTTGTCTTCGGCGAGATAGATCGACCCCATGCCGCCGCGGCCGATCACCTTGGTTACTACATAACGTTCACGGAGTGTCCTACCGGACTTGACAGGTGCAATCATTGAGTGTGAGCGAGAGAAATTTCCAAAGAGTCATTATACTCATCGGTAGAAATTCGGCTTCTTAGATGGCAATGAAGGATGAATTAGGCGAGTTTCCAGTTCTAATAGCCCACACCGGGAAGCTGGATGGCGGCAGGTGGGTGCTCGATTCGGAAGAGCTGATCATTGGTCGGGGAAAAGATTGTGGCCTGATTGTTCCGGACCGCCAGGTTTCCCGGCATCACGCTCGGATTCGACGAACGGATAGCGGCTACCTGTTAGAGGATTTGGGAAGCAAGAACGGGACGCATCTGAATGGCATAGAAGTTGGCACAAGCGTCTTGCTTCAGGACGGAGATGAAATTCAAATCGCCCTGGCTATGAAGATGGTCTTTGTGGGGATTGAGGCCACTATACCTCTCAGCTCAACCAATCTTTCGGAACTTGGGCTAGGACGGCTGCGGATGGATGCTCAGGCTCACCGCGTGTGGTTAGGCGAAGCTGAAATCGAACCACCGCTTTCTCCGCCGCAGTTCCGTTTGTTAGCGTTGATGTATGACAATCCGGACCGGGTCGTCACGCGGGACGAGATCGTTGAGAGCGTGTGGCCGGATTCGGCAGGTGAGGGAGTATCGGAGCAGGCCATTGACGCGCTTGTTCGCAGACTCCGTGAGCGGCTGAGCGAAGTTGACCCTGATTTCAACTACGTTATGACGGTTCGGGGGCATGGTTTCAGGCTAAACAACCCGGTATAGCTATCGAGCATTCTCGATGAAAAGAAAGAGAGCGTCTGTAACTAGCTGGTAGACGCTCTCTTCGATGTTAGGTGGAGATGGCGGGAATCGAACCCGCGTCCGAAGGCTTAGGTAACCAGGCTTCTACAAGCTTGGCCGGTCTATTGTGTTCTCGCTGCCGGGAGCCCGGCCGGAAGGGCTCACCTTTAGCCAGCCGCTTGGACCCGAAAGTCCATCTTTCGCAGGTTTAGGGGCCTCCCCTGCGGCACCTCAACTTTGTGCCGCCTTCACCACACCCGGTCGAGGTCGGTCGTGGGAGGCGTGCCCTCTTTCCGAGGACCAGCTCTACATCGCTGCTTTAGGCAGCGAGCGGCAGAGCCGCATAGTTTGTGCGATTGGCACTTTTAAGGTGCGCTGATTTTACGAGTTCGGCGCCTCTCGGCTTGCCACCAGGTTCCAACCCCCTTCGTCGATACCGATCATCCCCAGATACCGAGTATAACACGCAGCGCAATTTTACGATCAACAGCGATAGCGGGGGACCGGAAGTCACTCGTTGGCTAGCAAAATGTTCGATTGTCCTTAGGCGGCACTTGTGAGGGAACTTCATTGCGTATAGCCATATACATACAAACGATACATTTTTATTTCTTTTTATAAATAGAAACATGGCTATGCGCAATAGACATAAAGTTATAGACGCAGCTACCAGATTGCTTCGGGGAAGGTGTTGATCTGCGCGTGCTCACCCAAGCGCTTATACATAGTAACCCCCGTGTAGGGTTCCTCTGCGATCCCATCGTGAACAGCCCAGCTCCTACCGCGGATCGTCGTCGCATTGGAAGGGCCGCGAAATGGGGTGGATCCATCGAGTTTTAGCGTGAGCCGCGCGCCCGGCTGAAAGCCGCGATGAAGCGCTTCCATTCGGCGCTTACCCTGGATATATGCAAAGCCATAACGTTCAAAGATCACTGCATTGTGATAGAACAGCGGTTCAATGAAGAATACTGAGTGTCCCAAGGATCCGACAAAAGCCTCGAAACTTGGGATAGCGTAGGGCATTGAGCGTAGGCCTTGTCGGATCTGACCCGGCGCCAAGCCAGCTTGCATAGCAGCGCGCTCCGCCTCCAAATTGCGCAGCTCCAGACCGAATTGAGTACGACGGCCATCGGGCATTCGGTCTACATCGTAGCGCTCGGAGCGCGGGTCGTTCACGATGTAAAGCAGCACATGGATCTGGCCATTCATCGTGTCTGCGAGATGAGCGTAAAACAACGGATCCTCTGCATCGACTTCGTGCTTCAGCTCAATCACAAAATCGGTTGACCCGTCCCGGTAGCTGAATTTAGCTAGCGACGACCCATGAGCATCCTCGAGCGAATGATCGATATTGAATTGGTCAAGAAGTTGGGTAGGGATGAAGCGGGTGTAGATTCCACGCTTCCGGGTTTCAGGAAGCCGGTTGATCGCAGCGATCGAGCGCTGCGTCATCGCTTTCGCCGAAGTGCCCGCTGCATTTCACGCTCGGCGTCGCGCTCCGCAATCTCTCGCCGCTTATCGTACTGGCGCTTTCCCTTGGCCAGTGCGATCTCGACTTTAGCCAGGCCGTGGGTAAGATACATTTGCACCGGGATCAAGGTGTACCCACGTTGCTTCACTTTAGCACCGATCTGATCGAGTTCGCGGCGGTGTAGGAGTAGCTTGCGCGGCCGGCGCGGCTCATGATTCCGCTGGCTGGCGGGTTCGTATGCCGCGATATGCGCGTTCAACAGCCAGGCCTCGCCAGCTTCAATGGCGACATGCGCTTCGTTAAGGCTGACTTGCCCGGCACGTACTGCTTTGACCTCGGAACCCAGCAGTGAAATTCCCGCCTCAAGACGATCCTCGAGCGTAAAATCACGCATTGCTTTTCGGTTCCTGGCTACGATCCGTTTGCTCACTTTGGGTCCTGGCTCCAAGCTTTCGAGAGCAGAAGTGAGTATAAACCTCCAAGATAGACCAGCGTAACATTGCGCCAATCTTGGCTCGTGACAATAATTGTGCCTGCCTAAGGTTCAAAGAGATCCACATTGGGGGCTACCACGCGATGACCGAAACACAAGTCGAGGGCGCTACTCTGCTGATCGTGGAGGACGATCCTGCCATGCTTGTGGCCTTCCGTGACATTTTGGAAGGCTCAGGGTTTGTGGTTAGCACCGCTACGAACGGCAAAGATGCCTTAGTAGCACTCCGTGATGAAAAACCAGCATTGATCATGTCGGACATCTCTATGCCTGGCATGGATGGCATTGAGTTGTACAAGGCCGTCCGTCAGCGCCCAAATGGCGCGGCCATCCCTTTCATTTTCGTGACTGCGCGTGGGACGCGCGAAGACATCTTTGCCGCCAAGGCGCTCGGCGTAGACGACTACATTACTAAGCCGGTCACCAGACCCGAATTGCTTTCAGCCGTTCGAGCGCGACTGCAGCGCACAGATGAGCTTATGCTTGTGCAGTTGAAGGCGGTTCTGCGTGCCATGGCCAACGCCATTGAGGCACGCGCCGGGGAATACACTCTACGTCATGTCGAGGCGGTGAACGCTTACTCCCAGGCACTTGGTTTAGAGCTCGGTTGGGTCCAGGATGACCTCGAGGCTCTCGAGTTTGGTGCGATTCTGCACGATGTGGGCAAGATTGGTGTTCCCGAGAAAGTGCTGTCGAAGACCGGACCTCTGAACGAGGCCGAGTGGGATGAAATGCGCATGCACACGGTCTATGGTGCGCATATGATTGAGGGTAATCCGTATCTAGATTCAGCGCTGCCTGTGGTTCGGCATCACCACGAGCGCTGGGATGGCGGGGGGTATCCAGATAAGCTTGCCGGCGAGGACATCCCGATCGGTGCCCGTCTGCTCGCGGTAGCAGATACCTTCCATGCCATGACCTCCGATAGACCTTATCGTGCGGCTTTGTCCGCACAGGAGGCTTTTGAAGAGATCCTTTCCCAATCTGGACAGCAGTTTGACCCTGCAATCGTCGAGGCGTTTGAGCGGTGCTGGCACCGTGGAGATATCGCCAAGATCCACGCCAGCGTTCAATCCATCGCTGAAGACGACAGTCTCATCACAACCCTGTAGCCCCTGCTCGCGTGATTTCGCAACTATCCACGCCAGAATCCACTCAATAGCGGCATTTTCGTCAATTCCAGTCATATCCAAGGCCCGTTACCTGGCGCAAATAGGGTAGGGCACCTCCTAACGATAAGATTGTTTTGTCTTCGAATCGATTCTCTTGTTCATGGACCCGCAGATCTGATACATAGATGGTCTGGAACTCCAGTTGAATGGGGAGTAGGTTGACTTTAAGGGAAGTATCTATATAATCGTTTATGGTTATGATAAGTATTATTATCGCAAAGATAGCTCACGGTGCGGGGGAGCTCGCAACGGCCGGCTTTCGCCGATCGAATACTGTGGCTAGTATTAGCCAAGAATGAGCGCTGCAACCGTCCACGACACGCTGGAAGAATATCTTGCTGGAGTCGCGACCTCCCGCAGCCCAAATACTGCCCGTACCTATAGAAACGCGGTCAACGCCTTTAGCGATAGCTTGCGGGATCACGACCACGAGCCAGAAACCATGGATGTGCGGGAAGTCTCAGAGAACTGGATTGTTGATTTCGCGAGCTACCTGGCTTCCTATTCGCCTGCGAGCGAGCGCCTGTACCTGACAGCTCTCACCGGCTGGTACGAATACCTGGCCGCAGAAAATGAGGCTGATATCAACCTTCCGAGGCTGCGACTGCTCATCCGGCGACGTGCCAGACGGCCCGGGCAGCGATTGCCCCAGTTCCCACGACGTGACATCGAGAGCATTTTGGACTATGCCAAGACGCTTGTTGCCTCTGATGATTCTGACGAGCGAGATTGGCTGCGCGCTTTGCGCGACCGCACCTTGCTCTTCACGCTCGCCGATACCGGATTGCGAGTTCATGAGGCAGTCGGCATGCGCCGTGGGGATATCGACTGGAATGAGGGCCGGGCCATTCTAATTGGCAAAGGGGACCGCGAGGCAGTCGTGCGCTTCTCTAGGCGCACCTTGCGGCACATGAAGAACTATCTAGACCGCCGGTCCGTGCTTGATGGGGCCTCAGGTCGCCCCATTAGCGCACTCCCAATCTTTGCTCGGCATGACAAAGGCGCCGGAAAGCGAGTCCTCCCCATATCAACCACCACTGCGCGCTCCATCGTCCACGCACGTGCCCGCCAGGCGCTCGGCGATCGCCAAAGCGCTGCAATCACGCCGCATTCGTTCAGGCACTTCTTCGTAACGACCGTCTTGCGAGGATCTGGAGGAAATCTAAAGCTAGCTCAGGAACTCGCACGTCACAAGAGCATCGCCGTCACGCAGCGCTATGCGCATCTCTCGGACAATGAACTCGATCGAGGCTACCATGAGATCTTCGAGGACGAAACTTAGCCTCAAATAGCGCTGCTATTTCCCCTCCTCTATTTCACTCTTATAGAAGTTGCTAGCTAGACTGTGTAAGGCTGGATTCACCGTCCGTGTGTATTTGTAATTATGGCTATGCGCAATGGCAAGGAGAATTGAAGGCTATTTGTCGACAAGCAGCTCAGCTAATAACTGAACCGGGTGCTGGGCCTGAACCGCAGTTCCGTCCTGAATCTGTGCTCTGCATGACATGCCGGGGGCCACAAATCGCACGTTTTCCTGATTATCTACAGCCTTTCGAACAGCGGGAAACAGTTCCAATTCGCCAATTTGTCTTGAGAGCTCGTAATGCTCTGCTTCATAGCCGAAGGAGCCAGCCATTCCACAGCAGCCGGAGGGTATTTCCTCCACCTCCCGCCCTGACGCACGTAGCAGCGCGGTGGTGGCCTGGCTACCGATCAATGACTTCGTGTGGCAGTGATTGTGGAACACGATGCGCTCATTCCCGGACCGAAATTCAAGATCCACTAAAAGGTTTTGCTCCACCATGAACTCCTCTATCAAGATCGCTGATTGAGCAACATCAGCCGCCGCCGGATCGTCCGGAAGAAGATCGGTGTACTCATCCCTCAATGCTGAAATGCAAGACGGCTCTAATCCAACGATTCGTACCCCTTCACGCACATAGGGAGCGAGTGCTTGAACATTTCGTTTCGCGTTCTGCTTAGCTCGCCCCAACATGCCCTTTGAGATAAGCGGGCGCCCACAACACACTTGCTCTGGCACCATTTCGGCCTCGAATCCGGCCGCGTGCAGCAGCCGGAAAGCTGCCATGCCAATCTCAGGGTTATTGAATTCTGTGTAGGTATCAAGAAAAAACGCCACTCGCCTCTTGGCCTCGTGGTTGGCTCTCCCCTCAATCTGACCGCTGAACCGTTTGGTGGCAAGTTTAGGAAGGATGCGCTGTGGAGCTATTCGCACGGCTTTTCCAAGTAACCAGCGAAATGGCGTCAGCCGGGATGCGAAATTGACCAGAGGCGCCATGGGCTGCACGACCTTGAAGAATGAGGCAATTTCGCCGAACAGCCGGCTCCTAAAGGGCAACCCATGCGCCGTGTGATAGTGGGCCAAGAATTCGGCTTTCAATCGGGCCATGTCTACTTGCGTCGGACACTCCGCTTTGCACCCCTTGCACTCAATGCAGAGATCCAGGATCTCATAGATCTCTCGGCTAGTCATGCTGTCGGCTGGCAAGCTACCTGAGATCGATGATCTCAGCGCGTTTGCCCTCCCGCGCGTCGAATGCGTTTCATCGAGCGTGGCCTGGAACGACGGGCACATGACTCCGCCTGCCTTGCGACAAATACCGACCCCGGTGCATGCCTCGACCGCCCTTGAGAATCCACCCTCTTTCGCGAAGGCGAAAACCGTTTCAGGCTCTAGAGTGACGTATTCGGGACCGTAGCGAAGGTTTATGTCGAGCCGTATGCTTTGCTCAGTCGGATCGACCACCTTTCCCGGGTTTAGAATGCCATGAGGATCGAACGCACCCTTGATTTCACGAAAGGCTTGCATCAGCTCGTCGCCAAATAACCGTTCGTTGTATTCTGTGTGTGAAAGACCGTCGCCGTGTTCCCCGGAAATGGTTCCACCCATGCTGATTGCGAGGTCTACCACTGCATCGGCTATGGCTCGCATTTGTTGCACGCCCTCGGCTGTCTTTAAGTTGACCAAAGGGCGCATATGTAGGCACCCGGCCGAGGCGTGTGCGTACCACTCACCGTGCGTCCCATTTGCTTCGAGCAGACGATCGGCTTCCCGGACATACCGGCTGAGCTGCTCTACCGGAACTGCCACGTCTTCCATGAAGGTTATGGGTTTGGCGTCTCCAGGAACTGACATCAACAGTCCCAGGCCAGCCTTCCGTACAGCCCACAAGTCAGCCCGCTCCGCGCTATCAGCCAGGATTCGCCCACGATGTCCGAGCTCTTGTGCAGCCGCCTGCACCTTTGCTTGGGAATTGCCCGCATATTCGACTACCAGCAATGCCGCTGGGTCCCCGTCAACAAAGTTCAGTCGTCGCGCATAGGCGGGAACCGCTCGGGCTCGCTCGATCAACGTGCGAGGGATCAGTTCTACTGCCGCCGGTTCTGACTCCAGTATGGCCGGTGCATAGTCGCAGGCCTGGGCTACGCTACCAAATCCCAAAACGACTAAGATCTTGTGTGGGGGCCGGGCGACGAGCCTAACTTCCGCTCTTCGCATCACAGCCAGGGTGCCCTCTGATCCGCAGAGCAGCGGGGCAAGATTGAACTCAGATTCAGGCGGATATTGATCGTGGTACCAGGCTGCCGGCTTCCCCGGGGTGTATTGGGTCAAGTAATTCAAGCTGTAGCCGGAGGAACGACGCCACGTACGCGGCCATCTCTCCTCCACAGCGTCGGCATATTTGCCTTTTACGGTCAGGGCTGCAGCGTATATTCCTGCCTCCAACCCTCTACCACCGGCCTTATGCTTAGCCTGCCTCACACTGATGTCTTCGAAATGCGCAGCCGAGCCGTCGGCCAAGACCGCGTCAACTGCAAGAACATGATCGGCTGTCATTCCGTAGCGAATGGAGTGCGCGCCTGTTGCATTGGTCCCGATCATGCCCCCGAATGTCGCACGATCCGCTGAGGCTGGATCCGGCCCATACATGAGGCCCATTGTTGCCGCCGCCGTATTCAGCTGATTGCAGACCACTCCTGGGCCAACTTCTGCTGACATGGATTCGGCGTCGATGCTATGAATTTGAGCCAGATATTTGGAGCAATCGAGAATCAGCGCTTCGCCTACGGCCGCACCTGAGAGGCTGGTTCCTCCACCCCTGGGAAGCAGCGGGACGCCCAGTTGCGCGACGGTTTCGACGACTGAGAAGAGATCTTCCTCGGACTTCGGAAGTACGACGCCTAGCGGCGTGATCTGGTGATTGGAAGCATCCGTGGAATATAGAGATCGAGCGTATGGGTCGAAGCGCACTTCCCCGCGAAGTCGCTCTTCGAGTAGCTCGCGAAGCTCCTTCTGCGCTTGGGCATCAACCAAGCGCAGGTTCCTCTAGGTCCTCGCCCAGGGGATCGGAGCCGGCCCGCGCAGGGTGCTGATCAGCATATGGCTCGAATGCCCACGCAAGGCGCCTAGGCACCCTCCCCTCCATCTTCACTAAGCCATCAACGTGCTGCTCACTCTCGACGAGCCCATGCTCATGAAACAGGCCGATCAGGCGACCTTGCGCATATGGAAGGTTGACGCTGATTGGCACCATGACGACGTACAACTCATACTCGATGGCCGCCAGTAGCTTAGCGATGCCCGTTCCTCTGAGAGCGGAGATCCGTACCGCTTCCGGGAAAAGATTAGTCGTTGTCTCGGCATCTATGAGTACATCGATTTTGTTTGCAGCTGTGACAATTGGCAACTCATCCGCACCAATGTCTTTCAAGGTCTCCATTACGCTCCTTGCCTGGGCAGACGCATCTGAATGAGTGATATCGACCACGTGAACCAGTAGGTCAGCCTCTGAGATCTCCTCCAGCGTAGCCTGGAAGGCTGCCACAAGCGTTGTAGGCAGCTTTTGTATGAATCCCACAGTATCGGTTACCAGGATCGCCTTGCCGCCTGGCAGCTCAATACGGCGGGTTGTTGGATCCAGAGTGGCAAATAACTGATCAGCCACATAGATTCTTTCCTCTGCTAGGTAATTGAGCAGTGTGGATTTGCCTGCGTTGGTGTATCCGACCAGTGCAACCGTGGGGACCTGGGAACTGCGGCGTCTGGAGCGATATCTCCCCCTGTGGGCTCGCACCTTTTCAATCTCACCTTTCAGGTGATCGATGCGCCTGCTGATATCTCGCCTATCTACCTCCAGCTGTGTCTCACCGGGTCCACGCAACCCAACTCCGCCTGAAGCACCAGTGCGCCCCGCTCCGCCGCCGGCCTGCCTTGCCAGGTGAGTCCAGGCTCTCGTCAAACGCGGGAGTCGGTACTCATATTGCGCGAGCTCTACCTGGAGCGCACCCTCCCTTGTTCGCGCATGCTGCGCAAATACATCGAGGATCAGCGCAGTGCGGTCTATTATCCGTACATCTTCGTCGAATTCCCGCTCTAGTTCGCGCTGATGGCGCGGCGAGAGCTCTTCGTCAAAGAGGACGACGTCTGCAAGAGTTTCCTCAGCCATGGCCCGGATCTCCCTCACTTTGCCTGAGCCAATATAGGTCTTCGGATCCGGCTTTTGCAGCCGCTGTCTGATCTCTCCAACGACGGACAGACCGGCCGAGTCAGCTAGCAAAGCTAACTCTTTGAGCGAGCCGTCCAATGAAAGAATGGGGTTACTTCCTCGGAGCTCCACACCAACGAGCAGCGCGCGCTCCCGAGGGCGTTCCGTTGGTAGTGCCTGCTTTCCCATGGCGCCATTATAGCTGGAGCGCCGCTTGCGGACCGCTCCTTGGGAGAAGCTGAAACCAGCTACCTAGGTAATCGCTGTGGCTCCCTTTGCGCGGGCCAATACTCAGCGAGAACCAGCTTCGAGCGTTCGGCATACGCCTGAGCACGTTGACGTCGGTTCAATCGTTTCCCTAGAGGCAGGGAAGGCATGATTCCGAAGTTGGCCTTCATGGGCTGGAAATTCTTGGCATCGGCATGAGTGATGTAATGACATAAAGCGCCAAGCATCGTTTCCGCCGGCATCTCCAAAGGCACGGCGCTATTGGCTAATCGCGCAGCGTTGACTCCAGCTAGCAAGCCGGTCGCGATATTGCCCATGTATCCCTCGACGCCGGTGATCTGCCCGGCAAAAAACAGCTCCTCCCTGCTACGGAATTGAAGCGTTGGGAGCAAGACCCCGGGCGAATTCATGAATGTATTCCGATGCATCTGACCATAGCGAGCAAATTGCGCATACTTCAGTCCAGGGATCATGCGCAAGACGCGGCGTTGATCAGCGTATCGCAGGTTGGTCTGGAAACCCACCAGGTTGTACAGATCCCCTGCCAGGTCGTCTTGGCGGAGCTGGACGACAGCGAACGGTCTGTAGCCTGTTCTGGGGTCTATTAAGCCGACTGGGCGCAACGGCCCGTACGCCAGGGACAATTCCCCTCGCTCTGCCAGGATTTCCACCGGGAGACACGACTCGAAGTACTGGTGCATTCCAGCACGCACGCCAGCCGAGATTTCGTTTTCGAATGATCGCAGTGGGATGCGCTCGGCGGATAAGAGGGCGTGTACAAAGTTAAAGTATTCGTCCTCGCTCATGGGGCAATTGATGTAGTCCCCCACTTCATTGACTCCCCGCCCATACCGGGATGCTCGAAAGGCGAGCTTAAAGTCGATGCTGTCAGCTTCGACAATTGGCGATATAGCATCGAAGAAGTACAGATACTCCTCCCCACTGATCCGGGTCAGTTCGGCGGACATAGAGGGCGAAGTCAGCGGGCCAGTTGCGATCACGACGATGCCTTCGGGCACAGTACGCCTCTCTTCTCGAATGACTTCGATTCGGGGATGCTGTTCGAGCCTTTCGGTTACGCCATTTGCGAAGGCGGATCGATCAACGGCTAAAGCGCCCCCTGCTGGAACTTCGCAGGCTCTTGCACACTCGATAAGCATCGAACCCAAATGCTCCAGTTCGGCGAGCAAAACCCCCGGTGCTCGATCTGGAAGCTGAGAACCCAATGAATTCGAGCAGACCAATTCTGCAAGCTGCTCAGTGGCGTGTGCACCTGTGCTGAGGCCGGGGCGCATCTCGAAGAGCCGCACGTCTTGTCCACGCTCTGCGAGCTGCCAAGCCGCTTCCGATCCCGCTAGCCCCCCACCGATAACCGTCAGTTCATGCACGGCGGCATTCTATCACCCTGTGTGGTGGCACGCTTCTTGCACATAGCTGTATACTTCCCCGCTTGAGGCACCGATATGCTTCAGATACAAGATCAATCGCTACGGCACGTCGCAACCGCCCACTTAGCCCAGACCATGAGCCTGCTGGCGCTCTCCAATCAGGAGCTACAGGACAAAGTGCTTGAGGAACTTGCCGAGAATCCCGCACTGGAACTGCTCGATGATCTGGTGTGCCCGACATGCAAGAAACGGCTCCCAGCGCACGGCCCATGCCCCAGGTGCAGCTCCCCGCATGCGGATGATGACTCTGTAGTCTTCATCTCGCCACGCGAGGCTGGCGGCACTCCGCGATTTGAGGACGATACTGAAGAACTTGAGCCAGCCGCGCCTGAGAGCCTCGCCATCCATGTACTTGAGCAACTAGCCGCGGAATTGGCTGTGGAAGATCGCCCAATTGCGGCATACATACTCTCCAGCCTTGACGACGACGGATTTCTTGCGGATGCCCCAGTTCTCATTGCTCGAGAACTTCGAGCGCCGATGGAGCAAGTCCACGGCGTCATCGACCTGATCTCGCACGTTGACCCTCCGGGCCTTGGCACATCCGGTCCGCGGGAAGCGCTGCTCGCCCAGCTCGATCTGATGCGAGCGGACGACCCGCTGGTAATTCTTTCCCGGAAGATGCTGGAAACTGAATTCGAGCGATTGGCGCGGCGCGGCTTTGACACGATCGCCAATGAGATTGAAGTGCCCGTTTCGAAGGTCCGAAAAGCAGCCACCTTTATTCAGGAAAAATTGAACCCTTATCCTGCTCGAGTATTCTGGGGTTCCGGGCGCTCGCCCAACGGCGCCGATCCAAATGTCTACCATTCCCCGGATATCCAAATCACTCAGCGATCGAGGGGCCCGCTCATCGTTGAGATCTTTTCCTCGATGCCTGGTTGGCTTCGAGTTAATCCACAATTCAGGAAAGCCCTAGCAGATGCTGATGAGAACCACTCAGAAGAGTGGAAGAAGCATTTGGAACGTGCTTCCCTATTTGTCAAATGTCTGCAACAGCGCAACAATACTATGCGCAGGCTGATGGAAAACTTGGTAGAGCAACAGCGCGAATTTATATTGAATGGGGACCGCTATTTGGAGCCAATGACCCGCGCAAAATTGGCCGAAAAGCTTGAAGTACATGAATCGACGGTGTCCCGTGCAGTCGCAAATAAAGGTGTAGCGCTGCCAGATGGTCGCATCATTCCGCTGGCCCGGTTCTTCGATAGAAGCCTATCGGTTCGGGATCGAATCAAGGAAATCGTGAAATCTGAGAAGAAACCACTCACCGATGATCAAATTGCTGACCTCCTTCGCCGACAAGGAGTCAAAATTGCCCGGCGAACGGTAGCGAAATATCGAACGATGGAGGGGATCCTCCCTGCCAGACTGCGGAAAACGCAGGCTGCTACAGCATAGCGAGGGTAGCGTTTGACAACGAACCCAATTACGAGATTGCTCAGACCTCAACCCCATAAAGAGTTATTCGCAGCCCTCGCTGATTCGCTAAGCGAGGCAGTTCTGGTTATCGACGGCGAGGCGCGTACGATTCTTGCCGCAAACCACGCATTTCTTCTGTTGAGCGGATTCACCCGAAACGAGCTGGAGGCCGTTGCTCCTTCCGACTTCTTTTTTAGCGATGAAGGTGTGGTGGCTCTTGCACGCGCGAAGGCCTCGAGCGAGGGCAAAATAAATTCGGTGCCAGCCGTTACTCGCGACGGCGAACAGCTCCTGGTCGATATCCTCGCCTTTCCGGTAGGCAGCCCGCCGCAGGCAATCTTGCTACGGGTCGGAGCAACATCCGACCGTTTGCGCGATGAACAACGATCGCTTTCGGAAAAGGAACAGTTGGCGACGCTGATCGAGATCACAGAGGTGCTGCTCGAATCGACGCCAAGTGCGCTAGCCGATATCATCCAGCTAGCTGGAAAACTCCTTTCTGCTGCGGCGGTCGGCGTCTATCGAGTCTCATCGGTCGGTCCGGAATATGAGCTCGAGGGCCATCTACCCGATGGTTTTCCCGCCTCCCTGCCCACCACCGACCTCGATCCTTTGGATCGCCCAAGCCAATGGTCCATTGGCACTCGGCCCGATCACCCGCTTCAGCGGTCAGCTCGGTCCTTAGGGTTGAAGGCTTTGCGGACTTCCCCGCTAGGGACGTCCAGTGCCTGGGTAGGGCTGCTTGTCGTCGGATGGCGCGAGCTTCAAGACGTACCATCAGACGCCATCGGTCTCATGGAGATTTTGGCCAATCTCAGCCACGCCCGTATCCTGATGAATATGCAGCGAGAGGTTGTTACGGAGCTGGATGATGCGCTAGAGCACAGTAAGCAGGAGCAAGAGCTTCAGTTCGAGGCGGTGAACGACGCGGTCCTTGCACTCGACTCGAAATTAAGAGTCCTACGAGCCAATCAAGCTGCGTCCCGAATGCTGGGTTACCCAGACAACCAGCTGATTGGAATGGAGATCCAGGAGGTTTTGGTAGGACCTTCGGACATAATGACCACTCTTCTGGACGTTCTGGGGCATCAGCGCCAGGCTGATCGAGCTCATGTGACGCTTCACAGGCGAGATGGCACGCCCTTTCCAGTAAATGTGAGAGCCGTACCTCAGGAGGATGCAGCGCCGACCCGGGTCGTGCTTGTGCTAAGTGATCAGTCGGAGCAAAAGGCGATCGAAGATCAGAGCGAAACGCTTGCACAGCGTGCCCTGCTAGGCGAGGTCGCGGCGATCTTTGCGCATGAGGTACGAAATCCGATCAACAACATCAGCACTGGATTGCAGCTTGTTGCATCCCGATTGGGAAGCGAGCATCCGCAATACGAATCGATTGAGCGAGTGCGTAGCGAATGCAGTCGGCTGGACCAGTTGATGGAAGACGTACTTTTCTTCGCACGTCCATTGGAGCTCAAGTTCGCATCGATAGACCTCTCAGACTTCTTAGAGCGGATCCTCACCCGATGGGAACCACGTCTGTCCTTAGCTAAGGTTCGTACTCATAAGAACTTCGCCCCACAGATGTCGCCCGTTATCGCAGACGAGCGGACTCTGGAACAGGTTATCGTCAATCTCCTCACCAACGCCATCCAGGCTATGCCGGAAGGCGGCACGCTTTCTATCAGCGTCTCGCCCATCGGGCCGAAGGATCTGGAACTGAAAATTGCAGATACAGGGCCGGGGATACAGCAGGATCAACTGGACCGCGTTTTTGATCCGTTCTTCACTACTAAGAAAACCGGAACGGGACTCGGGCTCGCTATCAGTCGGCGCATTTTGAACGCACACCAGGGAAACATCTCGGTGGAGAGCTATCCTGATGCGGGCACCGTTTTCACGCTGCAGCTCCCAATCGCACAATCAGCATGAGCCTAACGGTTCTTATCGTTGACGACGAAGACACAGCCCGCAGCTTTGTCAATGAGGCGCTCAGCGACGCGGGCTACGAAGCAATTGAAGCTGGCGACTTGGCACAGGCACAGCAAGCCATCGAGACAGGGGCAGCTGACATTGTCCTATTAGACGTTGTGCTACCCGATGGATCCGGGCTTTCGCTCCTAGAGCAAATTGAACGGGAAAACCCCAGCCCGCCCGTGATTCTCATGACGGCCTTTGGCGAGGTCGATATCGCGGTTCAGGCCATGAAGCAAGGTGCTCAAGATTTCCTTCAGAAGCCTCTAGATCTAGAGCAACTTATCGGCGCGATCGAACGAGCGAGCGAAGTCGTCTCTATGCGGCGTGAACTCACCTTGCTCCGAAAATCCTCTCAGAATCAGTACGAGTGGATCGTGGGAGATACTCCGGAGATGGCTCGTATTGCGGACGAAGCAGAGCGCGCTGCTGCAGCGTCTGTCTCGGTTCTCATCACAGGAGAGACCGGGACCGGTAAAGAGATCATGGCTAACGTGATTCGGGTCTCAGGACCGAGAGCCGAAAAGCCATTTGTGCCCATCAATTGCGCGGCGCTACCCGACACCATGATTGAAACCGAGCTCTTCGGCCATGAAGCGGGAGCATTTACGGGTGCCACCAAGCGCAAGCCTGGGCTAATGGAAGTCGCAGATGACGGAATCCTGTTTCTGGATGAAATCTCCTCTACTAAGCCGGATATGCAGGCCAAGCTATTGCGTGTTCTCGACGAGCGGAAGTTTCGCCGGATCGGCGGGGTGAATGAGATCAACGTCGATGTTCAGATCATCGCCGCCTCCAACCGAGATTTGCCTTTGATGATGAAAGACGGCAGCTTTCGAGAGGACCTCTACTACCGTTTGAAGGTGGTCGACCTTCACTTGCCGCCTTTGCGCGAGCGCAAAGGTGACATCCCTGCATTGGCGGGGTCTTTCATTCGTCAGGAGAGTCTGCGCACCGGTAATCCAGTGACTGGCATCACTCCACGCGCGATCGAAGCTCTCATAGCCCACGATTGGCCAGGCAATATGCGGGAACTACGTCACGTCATCGAACGAGCCATGCTTTTCTGCGATGACGAAGAAATCGATCTTGGTCACCTCTCCCCCGAATTCCAAGACCTAATTTCCTCATAACTTAGCGTTCCTGCTCATGATGGTGCGTGAACGATGGTCATGCCGTGCCTGGCACGATCATTGCACCTATGGCCTTCAGATCCCTTTTCTGGAGGCAGACATGATTCCTCTTTCAACCATTGATATGCAAATGATCATCGCGGCAACCGTATTTGTCTTGGGTTGCATGTGCGTACTGCTTGGAATATTCGTCCTAGTAAGTCGGGGCTACTCCAAGGAGATTCGTGCCTTGGCTACGCATTCAGCCCGCCTGGGCCGCAAAGGAATGGCAGAAGAAGTCACCGGCCTGGTCAACAGCGCCTCTGAGTTAGTAGGTGCGCTGAACTCGTTAGTGAAGACTGCCAGCGGGGCCGGCTTGTTTCTGATCATGTTGGGCAGTGGGATGATCGCGGCCTCATACTGGGTCGTCGATCAGGTCCAAGTTATCTAAACCGGGGTCCGCATGCACACGGACCAAGAAGTCCTGGTCGCGCTCCAAGCGCACCTAGACCGGGACCAGCTCGCGGCTGCTCTCAAACGCCTGCTCCGCGTTCCGGAGGCGTGGGCCGCGCTGCACATTCCCGCCTTTCTGGACGAAGTCACCGCGTCAAATCCGCCTGCCCACTTGACGTCGTCACATCTTGCCTCGCTTGCCCTGGGTGGAAGTCTCCACTCTGAAATGAACCGGAGTATTGCCGAGGCGCATGGGGCGCGTGCCCGTCAGGTCTGGGACGAGGCAGCTGTCGGTGTCTTAATCCGGCGTGATCTGCTCGACACAGCGCTGTTGGGTGTCGAGTTCGGGCGACGCTACGACGATGATCCCGAGCTGCTCATCGAACGCGTGTCGGAATCTGCAGCCACCTGGAGATCTCCGATCGCGATCATCTGGACCAACCTTGAGAATCCAGAACAGCTCATTAGCAATCTGCTGGATCAAAATATGTCCAACTTTGCCATTCAGATTGCACTCGCCAATGTCTCGGCTAGTGAAGCGGCTGCATTGCTCACTCGTAATGCAAATGGCTCTACGGGAAAGTTGCTGCAGCAGATCTCTCGCAATCGCGAAACGGAGCTGGCTCGCTCGCTCTCATTTTCAGCCAATGGTGGATCCGACAGGGTATCAAACCTATTGATTGAGGCTGTGGAACGCCAATTCAATGGCGAACCCAGCGCCGCGCGCAGTTCACTTAATAAGGCTTGGGAAACGGCATCGGAAACTGCGGCCCGGATCGCCGATATCACTGCCGATCAGGCACGGGATTCAGGAGACGTGGTCACGGAACTCGAGGCTAATCGCCGAGCTTTAGAAATCATTCCTACGCCGGTTCGGCGAGCACGTACAGCGTTGAGCTTGATCAGCCTGGACCGCCAGGGCGAAAGTCTCTCGCTTGTCTCCGGCACTGATCCGACAGTTGAGGAACAGATCGCAGCTGGCTTGGCTCAATCCCAGAGCGGCGATTCTCGAGTCATGCTAAACGGCGCGCTGGACTCAATCAGCGATCCCCTGGATGAAGAATGGCTCGCACTACTGACCGAGGGTTTAACAAGTGCTAACGATTGGGCGGCTGCTGTTAGGGCCGCTCGTATGCGCGTCTCACATCATCCGGCCAGCATGGAAGCGTATGTGAGTCTGGCACGAGCATTGTTTGAGGCTGGCGATGCCGAGGAAGCGGAAGAATTTGCTGCGATCGGTATAGCGCTCCATCCAGATTACGAGGCAGCACGCAAGCTCCTGGCCGAGATTCAACACCAGATTGGCCATCACACAAAGGCCCTCGAGCATATGCATCAGCTGTCGGCCAAGGACAGTAGCGAGTTTGCCCAATATGCCATTGCAGCGGGCGATCTCGAAATGGCGTCGAACATCACGGACGAGCTACCGGCGAGTTCGAGCAAATCATTCTTGGAAGGGCAGCTGCTTGATCGAACCGGCGATCACCAAGGCGCCGTATCCAAGTATAGAGAGGCAGTTAGAAGGTCACCCTCTGAGATCCGCGCTTACGAGGCGCTTGCCGCGGTTCATACCGAACGTGGAAGTAGCGCTGAAGCGTACGACACGCTGACTGAAGGAATTCAGGCCAATCCGAAAAATCCTAGCATTCGCCTTTCGCTGGCAAGGCATTTGCGCGAGCAGGGAAGAGTCAGTGAAGCCTTGGATGTTTCATCCGCCGCATGGGAGTTGGATAACACAAATGTGGAAGCTGGGCTGGAGTACGCCGAGCTGCTCAGCGAGCTTGGGCACGCAGATCAAGCGTTTGAAATCTTGCGCCGGTTGGCGTTGAGACAACCTCTTAGCTGGCGGGTAGGTCTAGCATTGGCAAAGGCATTCGAGCGGCAAGGAGACCTGGCTCAAGCGGCCCAAGTAATCCGTCCTCTGCCCTCGACAGCCCCTGCAGAAGCTTATTTCCACTCCGCTCGCATCGCAATCAGATCAGGTGTCAAAGACTCCGAGCTGGATTCTGCGCTCGTCAGTCTGGAAATCGCAGAACAGGGAGGCTGGGCAAATCCCTCAACAAGCTACTGGTTCGGCCGGGCGTACGAACAAGCTGAGCGCTACGACGAGGCACTTGCTCGCTATAAGCAGGCGCTGGAATCGAACGAATACGAGTTACGTGAGAAAGCAATCCTTGGTTCTGCACGTTCTGCGCTTGGGATGAATCAAATCTCGATCGCACTTGCCATTCTTGAGGATGCTCAGGCGCACTACCCTCGATCAGCTCGGATCCTTGCTGCTATGTCCGACGTGTACCTATTCGCCAATCTTCCGGATAAGGCGCTTGAGGTCGCAGAGCAAGCCGTCGAACTCGACCCCGATGACTCTCGTGCTTGGCACGCATTGGGCGATTCCCTCGCTAACTCCGGAGATTTCCGTGGTGCTATCAAGGCAGTGGAAAGACTGAGCGCTCTTGACCCAAGGGCAGCCGAGGGCTGGCTCACATTAGCCAGATTGGCCTCCGAAGCTCAGGATCAACGTGTCGTCCGTCGATCGGTCGCCGAAGCCTTGTGGCGCGGCCGACGCAATCCCAAGGTCCTGCAGGATACTGCACAGTTTCTGGAGCACAGGGGTGACCTTCATTCTGCAATCCGCGTGATGAAGGCGGCCACTCGTACCCGGCCGGACGATCCCCAGTTGCTGGGCGTTCTGGCGAGTATCCAGGAAGCCGCGGCCGATTATCAAGGAGCCTACAAATCATGGCAGGCCAACACTGGTCTTGCTCCGAGCGAACCGGAACCCCTCCGGCGCTCTGCTGCATGCGCCCAACTGCTCGGCTTAGGCAGCCAATCGGTCAATCAATTGGAAAAGGCCGTAGCAATAGAACCTGGAAATCCCTGGCTTCGTCGCGATTTGGCCAGGGCTCACCTTGAGCAGGGTCAGGTCCGTGAGGGTCTCTTAGCTTATGCGGGAGCGGTCAAGGCTGCGGGCAACGACAGTTCCTTGGCGTACGAAGCTGCCGAAACAGCCTTGATCTCAGGCGAGCCACGCAATGCGCTTGGCCTGCTTCGATCAACTCTAGCGGACAGCGGGCGCGGGAAAGCAGCCATAGGCGAAGCGTTTCTCTTGCTAGACAAGCGCGACCTGGCCACCTCATCGCTATCAGAAGCGATTGAACTGGGCTACGAGACGCCTCGTTCCTTCGCCATGCTTGCCGTTGCCACTTCCGATCGTAGCCGCACAATGGAATTCCTTGAACGGGCAAGGATTATTCAAATCGAGTCTGCACATGATGCGATCTGGGTTGCCAGGGCGGAAATGGGGCTCTTCAACGCCCAACAGGCTGTTGCAGCTCTGGTTGGATGGGATGCGGATCCCTTTGCAGCTATGGAGCAGGTGCGCGTTTCCTTGCGAGCTCGAGACATGCTCTCGCTATTTAGCCTGTCCGATGCCGTATCCGAATTGCAGATCGATGATCTGACGAGCTCCGTCCGAAGCGCCATGGAAGCCCTCCAAAAACGCAATCTTGAAGACCCAGCTTTTGGTCCATGGCTCCGAGTCGAAGAAGCACCTGCAGAATTACTTGACTTCATTGGCTCCGACCCGATGGGGTGGATCGGAGAAGCAATCACCGTTGCTTTGCTGAAGGCGAATGGACTTACGGCGGCTAGCGATACCCTTGCCCAGGTTGAACTAGTTCGCGCTGAAGCGGAGTGGAGCTCAATTCTTAAGGGAATGATTCACGAGCTCGCGGGTCAGCAAGAGGAAGCGCGTTCCGCATATCGATCCGGCATCTCATCTACTCCGATTGCTAGCTATTTGCTTGGTAGGGCGTATGAGCGATCGGAAAGCCTGGAGCGAGCTGCCACTCACATGGGAGCTGCCGTTCTCGAGGCTCCGCATCAGCATCGCTGGCAGCACAGATTGGCTTCGGTCTATGTGCAAATGGGAGACGAAGATTCGGCGCTAGCCCACTTCCAAGAAGCGGTTAGCAGCGCCCCTGAGAACTCAGATTACTTACTATCGCTTGCCAGTGCTTATGCCTCCTCGGGGCATCTCAATCAGGCGCTGGAAGGCTACACAGCAGCTTTGGCCTATGGCTCCGATTCCTTTACCGCGCACCGTGAGGCTGGTCAAGTAGCTCTTCATTTGGAAGCGTATGACCAGGCATCTACCTGGTTCGAGCGTGCGATCACCCTTGCCCCTTCCGATATCGATTCCTTGATTGGATCCGCAAAGGCTTCCATGGCTCTTGGCAACCGACAGCAGGCGGACGAGAGACTAATGTCTGCCACTCAACAAGCACCCGATGATGCTCGAGTGCTGCTTGGAGCGGGCTACGTTCGCGCCGGATCTGGCGACTATGAAGCCGCGTTATCTGCATTTGAAAAAGCTCTTCAAGCCGGAGCCGACCCAATCGATGTGCGTCGTGGCGAGAGCATGGTGCTCATCAGGCAAGGAAAACATGATCAAGCATCAGAGGCGATGGAAGAGGTGTTGAACTCCGATCCGGATGACCACCGCTTATGGCATGAGCTGGCCGAGACGCTGGAAGCGGGATTAGACCTAAGCAGCGCCGAGAAAGCCATAGGCGAGGCAATCCGTATTTCCCCTGTTAATCCTGAATATCGGCTGGGATTGGGCCGCATCTCGCGCAAATCCGGCAATCTCGATCGCGCAGTCGAAGAGTTGCGGAAGGCCGAAAACGCGGATCCGGATGACGCACGAATCCCGGTTGAGGCCGGTCTGGTGTACGAAGACCGACGCGAGTACCCACGCGCGTTGGACTCGTACCTCAAAGCAGTAGAGATCGACCCGAACAGCCTTCAAGCTCACTATCGAGCCGGCCTGTTGCTGCGAACGCTCAAGGCCTATCGCAAGGCAGGCGAGATGCTCAAACGAGCCGCCGAGCTCGCTCCGGCCAATCAGGAAGTGATGCATCAACTGGCAGCTGCCCGAGCACTGGAGTTAGTACATGGCTAAATCAATGGATCGTGAATCCGTAGTAAGCACAATTCATGCTGCTCAGGTAGCGGGCCGATTGGATTTCGCGCGTAGCCTGGCTATTGAGTGGCTGGCGATATGGCCAGGCGACACTGAGCTTGCTCTCCAGCTCGCAGCGATCGAGCTCAAGTCGGGCGCCACCGGTCCGGTAATTGACCGATTGTCGCTTCTTGTCGAGGTCGATCCCGAATCTCAACCCGCATATGAGATGCTGGCTGAGGCGTACAAACAGACCGGGGATAGCTTGCGGATCCCGGTTTACATCGCCTGCGCAAAGGTATTGGCAAGTGAACAACCAAATCCGGCCAGCTCCCCTTCATGGGCGGTCGCGCTAGCGAGGGCTTACAAAGCGCTTGATGCGGGTGAAGCTGCGGAGGCCCTGCGTGCTTCAAACGAAGCGCTAGCCGCGGATCCCAGCTTCGCCCTGCCCGCTCTGGTCGCTGTCCGAGCCAGTCTCGCTTCGGGAGCTACGCGAGAAGCCGTACATCTGGCTGAGGCAAGTCACGATCGCTGGCCTCACTGTGTTGCATTCAATCTAATCTTGGCTGAATCACAACTTAGCTCCGATCGGTCGGCCGTAGGCGTTGAGAGCATGCATCAGGTCGCCGCAGCAGATCCACTGGGTGTTGTCGCTGAAACCGTGCTCGGCATCGATCATCCGTATCGGTCCCTTTGGCCGGTTCACATGCAAGCGCAGATCAGTCGCCCGATTCCGGACGAAATCATGGCTGTGATGGGTGCATCAGCAAAGTTCCCGAAATCGGATGTTTCCTCCATACCCATCCCGGAACCTGGTGAAGCTTTCCAGGGGCCAAACTCCGGCGAACAAACTGTCGCCAACGAAGCGCTCATAGCAGTGCGCAACGAGTTTGACCGGCTGGCCCAACGACTCAATGCCCGCCGAACTGTCGAGGGTCAAGAAGCAAGGCTCCCGGCCTACATCGTGTTGACCAGTCACACCAGGCTTGTACAGGAGATTGGCCCGTCCGGGTTCAGACGCGTAAATGAAGCGATTATGAACCTGGTCGAGGTCGTACGGCGTAAAAGCGGTTGGGGCGCCTATCGCATTTACATCGACGATCCTCGCTCGCTTCAGCCTTTCGGACTAAAGCCATGCGATCCCGGAAATGCCTGGCAGATCAAGCTGCGATTGGCAGATCTCGATCGGGCACTTGCTGAACGCGGTGAAATGATCGGAGCCGTTCTCATTGTCGGGGGCCACAACATTATTCCGTTCCATCTGCTCCCCAATCCAACGGATGACGACGATGATTCAGTTCCTTCAGACAATCCTTATGCGGCCACGGACGAAAACTATTTCGCCCCCGAGTGGCCAGTAGGCCGACTGCCGATCGACTCTGATACCGACCTGCTGGTCAAATTGATCAGCATAGCCACTGCCGCCCATCGCGAGCAATTGCGTTCAAGATCAAGCCCCAAACGTTTCGGAGTCTGGCTGCGAAATCGATTTGGACGCTTCTTCCGTCCGCAACCCAATGCTATCGGGTACAGCGCCAGCATTTGGCGCAAGGCATCGCTGGCGGTATTCCGAGCGATCGGTACCCCACGCTCACTGATTACCTCCCCACCCAATGCGGCAGGCAACATGCCCTCGGTTGTGAATCGTCCGAGTCCGCTCTCGTATTTCAATCTGCACGGTTTGCAGGACTCTCCCGAATGGTACGGTCAGCGAGACCCATTGAGGGATGTGTCGGACACGGTTGAATTTCCGGTTGCGCTGCGGCCGGAGGATGTAGTCAATAGCGGACGTGCTCCAAGGATCGTGTTCACCGAGGCCTGCTATGGAGCGCACGCGATTGGCAAGACCGAAGAGACTGCACTGAGCTTAAAGTTTCTCGCGAGCGGCAGCCAGGCGGTTGTCGGATCTACTATGATTTCCTACGGCTCGGTCACTCCTCCGTTGATCGCTGCGGACCTACTGGGGCGGTTGTTCTGGGACCAACTACGCCAATCTGTTCCGATCGGCGAAGCCTTACGGCTCGCGAAGCTCAAGCTGGCCGCAGAAATGCTCGAGCGCCAAGGATTCCTTGATGGAGAAGATCAGAAAACGCTGATCTCATTTGTGCTCTATGGCGATCCGCTTCTCACATCACAGTTGAACGGTCGCTCAAAGCGCAGCAAAGTAGTCATCCGCGTATCCAAGCGACCGGCTTCCATGAAGACCGCTTGCGCGCTTGGAGGGCCGGACCTGCACAAGGAGAAATCCTATTCTCCGACTACCGATCGTGTTCACTCCATCGTGGCCCAATATCTACCCACCTTGACGGACGCCGAATGGAGCTTGCGGAACCAACACCGCGGCTGTGACCACGATGATCATTGCTGCCCAAGCCAGCAAATTGGTGCGAAAACAGTGGGTGAGAATGAGGCCGTGGTAGTGACCCTATCCAAGCAAGTGCGCGATGGCTCTAAGGTGCATCCCCACTTCGCTCAAATGACCCTGGACGAAGGCGGCAAAGTAATCAAGCTGGCTGTCTCCCGCTAACGAGCGTGGCACAAACCTTGCACTTATAAAATCACTATGGGTGCACCCATTTCTCGCCTAGGTTTCCACTACTTCCCAGACGATAGCCACTATTCAGAGAAAGATCTCGAAGAGTGGCTGCCGACGCTCCTGCGATTGTCGGCCAGCTGGCTAGTGCTCCACGCCACGCCCAGCAACCCAATACCTGAACCATTTCTAAGAGGCTTGATCGAGGCCGGCATTCGGCCTGTGGTTTGGATTAAAGGGCGCGTTGACGAAATGACCTCCGATCAGCTTTCACCCGCCCTCGCCAATTACGGCGAGTGGGGCGTGCGGGAAGTCGTGGTGCTTGATCGCCCCAACATGAGATCCAGCTGGTCGTCCAATGAATGGGCACGCGCCGGCCTCGTGGAGCGCTTTGTCGATCGCATGCTGCCGATATTGCAGCTCGAGCGAGCTTCCGGACTGCACCCGGTTTTCCCCCCGCTCGAGCCCGGCGGTGATTATTGGGATACTTCTTTCTTGGAGACCGCGCTGCAGTCGATGCTGCGCCGTGGTCATCGCAGCCTTCTGGACGACTTGCACTTGGCTGTTTATGCGCGCACCTTTGGAAAGCCATTGGAGTGGGGGTATGGGGGTCCTTCTGAGTGGTCTAGTAGCAGACCTTACAACACGCCGGAAGGTTCCCAAGACCAGATTGGCTTTCGGACATTTGATTGGTACGCGGCCACTACAGAATCCGTCATGGGCAGAACATTGCCAATGATCGTTGTTGCAGGTGGACCACCCAGCACTCTAGAAGACGGTAACAGCGAGATGGCCAGCGTACTGCGTGCCGTGCAATCGGGTCAACTGCCGCAATCGGTGCTGGGCTTTAATTTCTACTTGCTATCGGCAAGCCCAAATGTTCCGGAGTTCGATTCTGCCTGGTTCGACTCCCCCACCCAACCTAGAACAATCGTGGGATCTGCCAAACGGCTGCTTGACGTAGGCGGGTTGAGCGATCCGACCAGCAAGACCCTAAGCCACTTTGTGCTTCTTCCTGAGGGTCCGATGTCTGAAGACACATGGGCCGCGGTTAAAACGCTGGTCCGGGATGGCGTGATCGGCTTCTCACCCGAAGAAGCTCTTCAGGCTGACAGGGTGACGATTCTTGGCGACGAAGCCGCGGTTCCTCCGTCGGTCGAGCGGCGACTGGTTGAGGGAGGATGCTCCGTGACACGAGTCAAGGGTCCTAGCGAAATGTTTGTGGCAGCCTGGAAAGCTACCTATAGGGATGGAAAATGACAGAACAAGAAGAAATTAGCCACAGCGATGCTGAAGCCAGCAATATCGAAGAGATCGGCCAGGCCCGCATTAAAGTTCTCGGGCTCGGCGGCGGCGGCTCTAATGCAGTCAACCGCATGGTCGAGTTGGGGTTGATCGGTGCGGAGTTCATCGCCGCCAATACGGATCATCAAGCGCTCGAATCGAGCCTGGCCCCCACACGCATTCGGCTCGGACCAGGAGTAACGCGCGGCCTAGGTGCAGGGGGAGATCCTAAGGTCGGCGCGGCAGCTGCGATTGAAAGCAGTCGGGAGCTTTCTGAGACCCTAGCGGGCGCGGACATGATTTTCCTGACCGCTGGAATGGGAGGCGGCACAGGTACCGGGGCGACGCCCATCGCAGCAGAAATAGCACGCGAAACTGGGGCAGTGGTGATCGCCACTGTGACTTTGCCCTTCTCCTTCGAGATGAGCAAACGTGCTAAGAATGCATCTGAGGGCGTGCGTCGACTCCAGCCACATACCCACACCCTGATCACCGTACCGAATGATCGGTTGCTGCATGTCGTTCCTCGGGAGGCAAGTCTGGAAGTGGCATTTCGATTTGCAGACGATGTGCTGCGCCAGGGAATACAGGGCATCGTAGAGCTCGTAACCAAGCCGGGCCTCATCAATGTCGATTTTGCACACGTTCGCACGGTCATGCACAAAGGCGGAGGCGCGCTGATGGCTATCGGGATCGGAGAAGGCTCTGGCAAATCTGAGATCGCAGTCCAACAGGCGCTTCATCACCCATTGCTTGAGATCAGCAGCCTTGGGCAAGCAACAGGTGCACTGGTTCACTTCACCGGTGGCGACGATCTTGGTTTGGTGGAAGTTGGAGCCGCGGTAGAGGACTTGCGCGAAAACATGCCGCCTGAAGCTGAAGTAATTCTAGGCATTACGACCGAGCCGGCCATGCAGGGCAGAGCTCAGGTGATCTTGATCGTGACCGGAATAGGTGGTCAGCCCGTGCAAGAGATGCGCGTCGCAGAAGAGGTACCTTCACCGCCTGATATGGATGATCTCGATATACCGGCCTTCTTGCGACGTAGAAGCTACCCCAGCTTGCCGGCCGATCACGGGACTCAAGCATGAAGAAAGAAGCTCTCACAAAGATCACCCGCACTGTGGTTCGCCAGTTCCCTGAGATGGAAGGCGTCCGGCCAGCTATCAAATCGGAGCAAGGTGATGATGAAGACCGCTATCTTGTGACCTTCAAGGGTGCAGCGGAACTACCGAACGGAAAGTCCATGAAGAGAATTGTGCGCGTCGTCGCCGATGAGGATGGAGATGTAATACGCATGAGCACATCGAGGTGAAGCTATGAATCAAATTCGATACCGACCGATCATTCTGATCAACTTGCTAGTTCTGAAAGCAACCGTTTTCGCGGCCGAATGGGCTTTAGAACATCGAGAGTGGATCGCCCATGCGAGAGCATACTCCCCCGTGGTGTTGGGGGGATTTGTGGCTTACTTCGTCGGGGTCGTGGTCGGACGAGCGATCATTAATTAGGGCACTCGTGCCCTAGCCCAATTGCTGTCCAAGAGCGCCCGGAGTACAATCCGGGCGCTCTTGCATTCTGCATATCACTCCTAAACTTTATGTCCAGCCAACGTCGGCCACTGGTGGTCGTACTGATCATCGCATCCTTCTTCGCGGCAGGACTGCTGACAGTCTTGCTCAGCGGAGAATCCTCCCCACAGCCCACCGGTACTCCAGAGGCCGAACCCAGCGAATCGGTGCTCATTATCGGGGTTGATGATCTTTCTGCGCCTGCACCAAGTCTTGTTGCCGTATGGCAGGTGACCTACAGCTACTCAGAACGAGATGTCATCCTGCTCGGACATTCTGTCGATAGCATCGCCTGTAAGAATCAGTCGGGGCCCCTGTCTGAGCTTTTCCACTGGGATCCTTCCGGCGGTGTCGCACCTGAATTCCTAGCGGCATTTGAAGAGATGCCTTTTGTAATCGCCGATGAAACCGCGTTTTCGGCGCTGATCGATGAACTCGAAGGTTTGGATCTAAACGGCGCCCACCTGCAGGGCAACCAGGTCACAGCTGTTCTTCGGACGCTGTACGCTAATCCCAGAGGTTCCCTGACCACTCAAGAGCAGTTTCTCATATCGCTTGGCGCCAAAGCTGCCTCCAACGCAGCCAACGTGGATCTGAATCGGCTCCTGGAATTTATTCCATCCCACGCCTACACCTCTATTCCACCTCAGGAGTTGCTTACGACCTATCTGCGGCTCCAACCGCTCGATCCCGGATCGATACTGGTCTGGGCACCCGACGAAACATCCGCAACCTGCGAAGATTAGAACTAATGAAAAGGAGACTGTCTGCTGGACAGTCTCCCTTGGTGCGCTGGGTGGGAGTTGAACCCACACGCCTTGCGGCACATGGCCCTCAACCATGCCTGTCTGCCAATTCCAGCACCAGCGC
>JBHIBY010000002.1:0-61203 GCA_046759305.1 Anaerolineales bacterium | reverse complement strand
CGAGCGTTCCAGGTCTGTTTTTGGATCCCTCGCCGGTGACTTGGGGCGTCAACCGTGATAGCGAATTGACAATCGATGGGACATTTCGAGAGGTGATCTTGCCTCAGTTAGAGGATGTTTTCTCAATCGCTCCCGAGCTTTCTTGCAACAAGCTTGGCACGGGAAGCACGGCCCAGGACACGATTTGGCCTTCAGAATATTCGAATATGAACTACCTCTCATTCTTCCGAGCTGCTCCTGAGCCGGGAAGCCAGCTTAATTGGCGGACTTGGGTACTCGGGATCGAATACATCGACGGCAATCCCTATCTTGCGCTCTTGGTTCAATATCGAGGGGAAATTTAAAGTTGTGCGCTTCAGCTCGTTAGGCGGGCTGCAGCACAAGATTCTCAAGCAGCCTCATCAGGCTTTCTTGCCAGGTTGGTGAAGTGAGCCATAGGCCACGCTTGCTCATGCGCACTTCAGGCCCGAGATCCCCTTTAGGACTGCGGTCGGGTGCAAATTGAATAAGAATTTGTCCCGCCTCGGCGGCAATGCTTGTGATTCCCGCATCTGCAGCAAGTACCTTCACGCTTAGCTGATAAAGTAGATTCTCTACCTCTCTCGGCGGCGTTCCGAACCGGTCATCCAACTCACTGCGCATCGCCTCAACTTCCTCCAGCGTTCGCAAGCCGGCCATCCGTCGATAAAGCTGCAATCGTAGCGGGCGATCGGACACATAATCCACAGTTAGAGCGCCTGAAAGCGGAAGTTCGATAGATATCTGCAAGGGAAGCACCCCTGTTGGAAGGTCCGGGACCTCTGAAGGCTTTATGCCGTCACGCAGACGGCGAACCGCTTCGCCGAGGAGCTGCGTGTACAGATGAAAGCCCACGGCGGCAATGTGCCCATGCTGTCGTCGTCCGAGCAAATCACCGGCTCCCCGCATCTCAAGATCCCGCAGCGCAATACTATAACCCGCGCCGAGCTGAGAATTCTCACTGATGATTTCCAACCGCTCAATCGCTTCCGGAGTGCCGCGCGATTGGTGGAGAAAGTAAGCATAGGCTCGCAGCGCGCCGCGCCCCACGCGGCCTCGGAGCTGATAAAGCTGAGCTAATCCGAATTGATCAGACCGATCAACGATCAAGGTATTTGCGTTTGGAATGTCGAGGCCTGATTCGATGATGGAGGTGCTCAACAGGACGTCGATCTCGCCATCGGTAAAGCTGGACATGACATCCGCCAGCTCCCTTTCTGGCATCTGACCGTGCGCAATTTCGATTTTCGCCTCCGGGATCAGCTTCTGGATGCGAGCCTTAATACTACGGATGGATTGCACACGATTATGGACAAAGAAAACCTGGCCACCGCGATCCAACTCTCGCAAGACTGCCTGCCGAATTAAAGCCGGATCGTAGGGACCGGTGTGGGTAATGACCGGCAGACGATCTTCTGGTGCGGTGTCGATGGTGGATATGTCTCGGACACCCGTCAATGCGAGATAAAGAGTACGCGGGATAGGTGTGGCGGTGAGGGTAAGAACATCCAGCTCGGTTCTGAGTGACTTCAAGTATTCCTTATGTGTGACGCCAAAACGCTGCTCTTCGTCGATAACCAGCAGGCCCAAATTATGGAACTGCACATCTTTTTGTAGCAACCGGTGAGTGCCGATTACTATATCGACCTGGCCCTCGCGCATCCGCTCCAGGATAGCGACTGTTTCAGCACGCGTTCGGAAGCGTGAAAGCATCTCAACCTCGACCGGAAAGGCGGCCAGACGTCGTTTGAATGTACGGAAGTGCTGCTGGGCAAGAACGGTTGTCGGTACGAGGATGCCGACCTGTTTTCCATCCATCACGGCCTTGAATGCCGCGCGCAAGGCGACCTCGGTCTTCCCGTAGCCCACATCGCCACAGATCAGGCGATCCATTGGGCGACCGCGCTCCATATCGTCCTTGACCGCCTCTAGCGCCAGATCCTGATCCTGCGTTTCGACATACGGGAACGAAGCTTCCAATTCCTGCTGCCAGGGCGTGTCTTTCCCAAAGGCATGGCCGACCACCGTGACGCGCCGGGCATATAGCTCTAGCAATTCCTCGGCGATCGCCTCAACCGCGCGCTTCGCCTCTTTCCGGCTACGCTCCCAGCGCTGAGAGCCCAATCGAGACAGGCGGGGAGAACTTCCGTCTACGCCGAGATAACGCGTGATGCGATCTGCCTGATGGATCGGAACATATAGCTGATCGCCGTCTGCATAAGACACCAACAAATACTCTCGTTCAAGCTCGTCGAGTGTTCGAGCAACAAGCCCCTCAAAACGACCTACGCCGTAATCGACATGCACGACGTGATCTCCCAGCTCCAAGTCAGCATAGGCAGACTCTGGTGCCGGCGCCCTGGGGCGAGCGCGCTTCCTGGGCTTCGGCCTGGACCAGCCGAAGATTTCCGCATCCGTCAATAAGTGGATGTGTGCTTCGCCGGGCTGCCTGAGTGTCCATCCTTCCGTCAGCGCGCCTCGAATGAAGGTAATTGCACCTGGGGTGAGCTCGTCGGGGATAAGCTCCGACACGAGTTGCGAGCCATCTTGCTCATTCCACAGATCGACCAAACGATTTGCCTGTCGACTCACGACAATCGATATCTCATGAGCCATGCGTCGCTCGCGCAGGTGTGTCATGAGGTGTTTGATTTGCCCACCGAATCGAGGTCCCGGAACAATCGTGTCTCCTGGCATTCTGCCCACCACTCCTAGATCGATTGCGACAAGCCGACTCAAGCTTTCCACGAGCTCGTCGATGGTCAAGTACGGTCTCTGGACCTGGTCATTCAATCGCTCTCGCAGCTCAAGGGCCTGAGCCTCCAGCTCGTTTGCCGTCGCTTCGATCCCGGCGAAGCCATCCATCAGGACGACCGTACTTTGGGGCAAGTAGTCGAGAAAACCGTTGAGCTCGGGGTTGATGCTGGGCAAGTAAAACTCATGCAGCTCAGTGTCGTGCTCAGGTATATGCGAAAGCAAAGCTGGCACTCCCTCGCGAGCCGGCGCAAGCTCAAGGTTCTGGATCGTTTCTGATGAACGCTGAGTCGCAGGATCAAATTCCCGCATGGATTCGATCTCGTCTCCGAATAACTCAATTCGAACTGGAGCATTTCGGGTGTTTGGCCAAATGTCGAGGATTCCTCCTCGCCGACTCGATTGACCACGCCGGGTCACGATGCTGGCCGAGTCGTATCCGATGCCGAGCAGGAACTCGAGCAGCTCAAGGATTTCAATGTTCTGATGTACGTGAAGCCTGCGACTGCTTGCACGCATTTGGTCCGGCGCGAGCGTAGCCGTCATAATGGCTCGCACTGAGGCAAGAATGATCGTATTGTCCAACCTAGTTCCGGTAGCGAGCCGAGCCAGGATTTCGGCACGATTGTGGCGAGTCCGCTCGCCCCAGGGCAACTCTTCGTAGAACAGTGGATCTGGCTCAGGGAACACGGCTACTTCAGCATGCGGATTCCAGTGGGGCAGCTCCTGCGCCATGGTCAGTACCCTGTCCATGCGAGGAGAAACCACCAGCAGCGGCCCAGCATTCTCAGAAACCAGTGAAGCAGCCACCGGCGCTCGCGCGGCGCTCGGGAGGGGCAAAGCTCCCTCGGACAGCCTGGATTCGAGCCTTAGACCTTCCCGAACCACCGGCAGCAGCGATGAGAGGTCCATCACGATTCCTCGAGTCTATTGCAGGCTGTCATGGCGAGCTGGATGTCTCCTTCGAGGTAGCTCTGCACGCAAGCCGCGGCCCGCTCGAGGACCTCGGCCAGCTGCGATCGCTCTCCTTTGCTGAAGTTCGATAGCACGTAATCTGCGGCCGGGCGGCGCCCAGGTGGTCTGCCGATACCGATGCGTAGACGGGGAAACTCCTGCGTCCCCAGGTGATTGATGATGGAGCGCATGCCCCGGTGCCCGGACGATCCACCCGCGGGTCGCATGCGAAGCATTCCGAGGTCGAGATCAAGCTCATCAAAGCCGACCATCACGTTGGGTAGTTCAATGTCAAACGCTCGAATCAGGGAGGCGACCGATCGGCCAGATTCGTTAACGTAGGTCTGCGGTTTCGCAAGCACCAACGTGCGCTCTTGGTCTTCGATCACGGCCACCAGCGCTTCGGCTATGCTTCGATTCAGGGCAGCTTTGCTGGCCTCCAGCAGGTAGTCGATCAGCATGTATCCCGCGTTGTGCCGATTGCCGCGGTAATGTCGCCCTGGATTTCCTAATCCGATAACTAAATACTTAGTCACGGCCGCGACCTCTTTGGCGTGCACGATCCTGCCGCTGATGCAGCTGTCTCATGCGAAGGTATCCTGAATAGGCACGCACCCTCGGAGCTAAGCGCACATAAGCCGCGGTTGCCAGCATCAGGAACAGCCCCAAGAAAATGCCGATTCTTAAGGCGGACGAAAACCGATTGGGTGGCTCAACCGCGGCCTGTGGCTCGGGCTCTGCGGTGGGTATCACCGGACTGGCGGCTGCGGTGGGCAATACTCTGGCCGCTGCTGGAGGAGGAGTCGCGGTTGGTGTGTAGTTTGCGATCCGAATGCCCTCGACAATGGTTTCAAAAGGGGGAGATCCTTCAATATTGACGCGCAGCCTGAGACGGTACTCGCCGTCGGTAATTTCGGTCGTATCCCATATTGCCAGACGCCCATCGACAACAGGAGTATCCAATGCCTCGCCAATAGGAAACCATGTGTCAGTTGGATCCGGATCAAAGCCGAACGCTATTTCAAAGCTCTCGAAGGCAGGGTGGCTGGCCGTGCCGAAAATCGTGACGATTCCGGTTACAGATTGGCCCTCTCCAGGTTCTGTAATCTCCGCAAATCCCGGCACCTGGCCCAGTACGGACATCATGGTCAGCGAGGAGATTACGAAAGCTTTTAATGCAGTCATCATTCAGGGGGGTGCTCTGGCTCCGATGGTGGTATCAGCCTAAATCACAACGCAACTGACTAGTCTATCATGTTGACGGTGGTGTCCATCCCCGTTAGAATCGCTGGGCGTTGGGCGTCCTATTTCCGAGGACAGCCCAATTTTTCTGCTAGGTACCCTCCCAGCGCGATGCCGACAAGCTGCTCGGAGAATGCGGGTGCGGAGGAAAGGAAATCGGATGGATAAAGAAGAAGAGCGTATGGAGGCTGAGACGATCACTCTGGACGGAGGAACGATCGACCATGTCGAGGCTGATGAGGTCATAATTACGCAAGGGGGTGCCCGTTCCATCACCGGCCGTCACGTTGAAATACGCCAAGGCGGCGCATGGAATGTTCAGGGCGATAAAATTGAGATGCGTCAGTCCGGAGCGGTAGGTGTACGCGGTGAACAGGTTAGCGTGGTGGGAGCTGCGACCGCCCTGGCGCTCGCCGACTCGGCAACGGTTGAAGATTCTCGAACCGGTTTAGTTATCGGTTGGGAGGTACAAGTCAACAATAGCCCAAGCCTGGTTTTTCTCGCGCGCGAAGCGCACGGAGACGTGCAGACTTATCTCGACACACGCGGTGCGCTTATGGCAGGACTAGCAGCGGGAGTGACCGGTGGGTTATTCATGCTGCTTGGCCGGCTACTACGTAAGCGCAGCTAAGATACAGGAGCATTAGATGGATACACCGAAGCTCAAAGTTCAAAAACGAACGCTGATTGGGAAGCGAGTCAAGTCCCTGCGCAAGATCGGCCAACTCCCTGGGGTGTTGTATGGAGCAGGAATTGAGTCCGTACCGATCGCGCTCGATGGACGGGAAGCTGCACGACTCCTTTCTCGTGCCAGTGGCTCAACACTAATCGAGCTTGACCTCGAGGACGAATCGCACACTGTGCTCGTTCGAGGCACTCAGCGGCATGTGATTCGCGGGAATTATCTGCATGTTGACTTCCTAAAAGTCGCCATGGATGAGACCATCAGAGCTCAGGTGCCTATCGAGCTCATTGGTGAAGCCCCAGCTTCTGAGGAAGCTGGCGTTGTCTTGCTAACCGGGCCATCCACGGTTGAGGTGGAAGCTCTTCCTGCAGACCTGCCAGATCGCATCACGGTCAACCTTGAGGTGCTCGAGAAGCTCGATGATTCGATAACGATAGCCGATCTATTCTTGGGTGAAGGCGTCACCGTAATTGCAGACCAGGATGAGTTGATTGCCCGCCCGATCTATCAGGCGGAAGAAATCATCGAAGAGGTGGTCGAAGAGGAAGAGCTCGAAGAGCTGCTGGAGGGCGAGGAAGCGGAAGAGGTCGAGGAGGGCGCGGAAGAAGCCGATACGGATGCTGCGCCGGAGCCCGAAGAGGAAAACTAATCGCCCGTACGATCTCTCTCTGGATCCCCAGCTCCTGCTGCATCTAGGCGCTGGGTTTGTCTTCGGCGGATCTCAGCCCTGAAGCGTCCAAGATCTGTAGAAAATCGACCGTGATGCGTGCAGTCACTCCCCAGATGGTTTCCCCGTCAAACTCTTTGAAATAGTAGACTAGGACATTGCGCCCAGGAATCAAGGGCTGTCGCTCCTTGACCTCGAGATTCCTGGGATCGGCCAACCAATCGATGGGCACTCCGAAGATCCGTGCCACTTCGGTCGAATTCAGAGCGAAAGAGTACGGCCAGGGGATGATACCGACCACGGGTGTGACAAGGAACTGTGTGACCGTTAGCAGCGGGTTGAGTTGCCCCAGGGTTTCTACGTCAGACGGATCCAGCCCTATTTCTTCTTCAGCCTCTCGAAGTGCTGCTGCCGTCGCTGTTCCGTCCGATGCCTCGATTCGACCCCCCGGAAATGAAATCTGGCCGGCGTGCACATCGACGGAGTCGGTCCGCCGGGTGAAGAGCAGCTTCCAAGCTCCTTCTTCTTGATATAGCGGGATGAGTACCGCGGCCGGCGTCGCATCCCACTCGGTTTCGATTTTGGACCTCAGTTCACCAAGTGAGGTTTGCAGTCGACCTCTCAATTCATTCAAGCGCCTAACCTCGCACCGCACGCGTAAATACTAGATACCCGGTGTGCGCAACCATGCGGTCTGTTGGGCGAAGTCGTTGTGGATTGGATTTGTAGAATCTCAGCATGATTTCACAAACTTCCGGCAGCGCGAATTGCGTGATCTCAAGTTCGCTCAAGAAGCGGCTGACTTGATTTGCGGTGGGCAGGATGGCGCCAAGATATCCACCATCCGCTAATGCCTGACGCGCTTGTAGAAGATAGCCATGCGCTTTCGGTAGGTCGAGGAACAGAGAGTTGACCCCTTGTTCCTCAAATCCGTGCTCGATATCCACTTTCTTGAGCTCGACTCGATCGCGCAGTCCAATCCGCTCGAGATTGCGGCCGGCGAGCTCCAGCATGTCTTCACGCCGATCGTAGGAATAGACCCTGCCCTCTGATCCCACAGCCCAGGCTAGCGCGCTTGTCAGCGCGCCCGATCCTGTACCGCACTCGACGACCGAAGCGCCGGGACCAATCGAAAGACGAAGAAGAATGTAGCCGATATCCTTTGGATAGATGATTTGTGATTGGCGCTTGGTATGAAGAAGAATATCTCGAAGCGACGGCTGCAGTACCAAGAATTCATGATCCAGATGGCTGCTCACTGTCGTACCCCATGTCAGCCCGATAAGGTCGCCATGGCGTAGGATTCCGCGATGAGTCTGTAAATCCCGCTTGGGGTCAAGCTGAATTATGAACTGCTTCCCATTTTGTGAGACAAGCATCGCGAGATCTCCAGCTTGGCTAGCTTCAGACAACTTGACCTTCCATCTCTTCCTCTTGTGTTGCGGTGAGGCGGATCACCCTTGAGCGAGTCAACATCACATCCTCCATGTGCACGTTGAGCCCCGCATCAGAAAATGGGTCGGTCCAGGAGGGAGGTATATCGGCGTATTGACCGGTGATGCGGAAGAGCCAGGCCGCCATACTATCCAGGAAACCTGGACCTCGGATCTCCGCCATGGGCACGACCCGATACTGTCCACGCGGTTGGAGAGTTCTACGAACCTCCAGCAGCGAACTCGAATCCAGTATGAATTCGGTTGGAAAGGTGCTGATCAGAGTGGCGAATGACTTCTCAGGGAAGGGCAGTGCCTGTGCCTTGGCCTGAACCACTCTTGGTTCGTGACCGTTCCGCTTCAAGCGATGGCTTGCTATTCGACACATCTGACGAGAGGCATCGATGCCTATGGCATTTCCGTGCCTTTGACCGATCTCGAGCAGGAGATGGCCTGGGCCGTGCGCAATCTCAAGTATGGGCTCGTTTGGAAAAGGATCCAAAACTGATCGGACCCAATCGTTCCATTGACCTACCGATACGATCTCGGCCACGAGATCATAAGACCAGGCTAGCGTCGTATAGAAGTGCCTAAAAAAGAGTCGAATGAAGCCGGTGAGTAGCCTCATTGGAGCTTAGACAATGCCATGGCAGATAACGACAAGAAGAGTGCAAACCCAACGCTGTCAGTCACGGTGGTAACCAGTACTGAGGAGGCAAGAGCAGGGTCAAGCCGTAAAGCCCTGAGGGAGATTGGGATCAACGCCCCCACAAAGCCTGCGATGAGCATATTGCCGATCAACGCCACGCCCAGAACTGCACCAAGTATTGGATTTCCCTTCCACAACCAGACCGCTAATCCAACAACTGTCCCCACGAGCACGCCTGCTATAAAGCCTGTTGCACACTCCTTCAGGACTGTTCGCCATGCATGGCGCAAATCGATCTCGCCCAAGGCGAGTGCTCGGACGATCATAGCCAGGCTTTGAGTTGCGGTATTGCCTCCCAAACCAGCCACTACTGACAGAAAAACAGCCAGTATGGCGACCTCGGCGATGAGCAATTCGAAGTTCGATATCACCCATGCTGCGAAGAGGGCTGTTACCGCGCTGAGATACAGCCAAGGCAACCGTTTCTTGATGGAATGACGAATGGGACTGTCAATCGAGAGATCGGGGTCCGGTACGTTCGCTAGCCGGTAGATATCTTCGGTAGCTTCCTCCGCTACAACATCCAGCACGTCGTCATGGGTAATCACTCCAACTACGACCCCTCGATCGTCGACCACTGGCAAAGCAGCCAGGTCATAGCGCGCCATGAGCAGAGCCACATCCTCCTGATCTTCATGCGTGCGCGCAAAGATCACTTCCGGATCCATGATGTTTTCAACTTTCGTATCTGGTGCTGCAATGACCAGCTCGCGCAGGCCGATGATGCCTACCAGCCGATCGGTATCATCCTCAACATAGAGGTAGTAAGGGGTCTCAGAACTAGGTTCAACGCGACGAAGAACTTGGGTCGCTTCGGAAGCGGTGGTGCCTATTGGGAGCGCAATGAAGGAAGTTGTCATCCTCCCCCCGGCTGTTTCGTCGGCGAAGGGGAGCAGGGGTATTACGCTGCGAGCCTCTTCCATCTCAGCGAGCGCGTCTTCGGCTCTCTCACTGGGCAAGTCGCCAAGCACATCTGCTGCTTCGTCCGGCTCCATCTCGTCCAGGACGTCTGCGAGCTGTTCGGTATTAAAAGATTCAGCAACGGCTGCAGCCTCATCGTCTTCTAATTCCTCGAGCAGATCAGCAGTAGCTTCTAGATCCAGGCGCGGTAGTAAAGCTGCCTGGTCTTTATCATCGAGATCCGAGAAGGCATCCGCGCGATCGACAGGATGGAGGTCGGTGAGGGTGTTAATTGCGGCCTGAATTTCGCCTGCTTCCAACGCGGTTCGGATGCGCGCTAGTGCAAGGTCGATTTGTGAGGGATCCATGGGAACCCCCTCTCTGAATAGGTATCGGGGAGCCTAGCGGTTCGGGACTGCCTCACCCAGGAGAAGCCTAATGGCCTCTTCCAGCTGCGGATCTTCACCCTCGTCGAATCCCGTTTCGGGAATTAATATCTCAACGTCGGGTGTCAGACCGATGCCGTGGATGAGCCGGTCGTCAGGAGTATACCAACGGGCAATGGTGACCCGGATCGCGCCTTCGTTGTCCGAGAGCTCAACCCAGTTCTGTACAGAACCCTTTCCGAAGGTGGTTTCTCCGACCAGCAGACCACGACCATGATCCTGGATGGCGCCAGCTACGATTTCGGAGGCCGAAGCAGTGCCGCCATCGACTAAAACGATCATTTCAATATCGATAGCTCTTCCACCAGATCGAGCCTCGTAGATGGTCTCCTCATCATCGCCAAACCTCTCGATGAGAATGACCCCATCTGGAATAAACTCAGAGGCGACATCAACCGAGGAGTTTAGAAAACCACCGCCGTTGCCGCGCAAATCCAGAATCAAACCTACTGGATCGTCATTGAGCAGATCTTTGAGTGCTCGGTTCAGGTCGCCTGCAGTATCGGCACCGAAGGTCAGCAATTGTACATAGGCGATATTGTCTTCGAGCATTTCACTCTGGATGCTGGGAAGATCGATCTTCTGTCTTATGATCTCCACGTCGAATGGATCCGCAAGCCCCTCTCGTCGGATGGTAAGGGTGACCGGGGTTCCAGCAGGGCCCAGGACCTGGCGAATGACAAGGCTGGGATCCAAACCACCGACGTCTTCGCCGTTCACGCCAATGACTTCGTCGCCAGGCTGCAGGCCGGCTGCCTCAGCCGGAGAGCCCGGCATTGTTGAGATGATGGTGAGGTATTCACTTTCTGAGTCAACCCAGGCGCCAATGCCCTCATATTCGCCGTCAAGAGGAAGGTTCGCCTGTAGAAACTGATCCGGATCCATGTATGAAGTGTGGGGATCCTCAAGCGAATCCACCAGACCACGTATGGCGCCCCGCATGAGCGTCTCACTGTCAAGCGGTTGGTCCACGTAGTCATCCTGCAGGATATCCCACGCTTCCCAGAAAGGTGCAACCAGTTCGTCGCGATGTTCTTGTGGCTCGGGGGTGGTTTCATCGCTGGATACAATCTGCGGAAAGGCGAGTTCAATAGGCGGCGCCTCGCCTGCATCTGTATTGAAACGCGGAGCCACGTATCCAAGCGCGACTCCCGAGGTGAATGCGAGGCCGGTTAATCCGATCACTGCAACCAGCACCAGGCCGATTTTCCAGGCATTTGAGCTCATACAAACACTCCTGATCGTGAAAATATCACAGGTTCATAAGAGAAGCATGAACAATAAGAGGGTAGGCTGCAATACGGAATGAAGGCTACTTTAAGACACGGAGGGTCCATGCCTCGAGCAGCAAATCATAGGCTTCAGATCCAGCCGCTTCCACGTAATGCAGGAATTCATCGCCATCTATTGGGTAGCAAGGATGGCATGAAGTAGGCCAGGCACCTCCCGAAGCCTCTGTAACGGCCGTAATGACGGAGCCGTCGACATCAGCCGTGTCCAGCCGCGGCACAATCTCTTCAGCAGTAATCAAGACTTGCTCAGCGGCGTATGCTAGCTCACGATCAATACCCCAATTGCGTCCGAGCTGGGCATTACCCATGGGATCGGCTTTTAGCGCGTGGATGACCGCCAGGTCACATTGCATTGCGGGGAAAGCGGTCAGCCTGGCTCCTGAGTATGGGTCGATCACTTCCTTCACATCGGGCCGAAGCTTCATGAGATCAGTACCCTGCCAGGCCAAGGACGGCATGAAGCCGACTCCGGCCAGGGCAGCGCGGATTCCGAGTGCTATGCTTGCTTCGCTCTCCTCAATGATTTCAACCTCGCCGTCCGAGGAAGCTTGCGTGAAATTAGGCGCTAAACCAAACGCCTCCAATCCGAAGTAGCAGGTTCTGACGCGGGAGACCAGGTTCGCACCGACAAGAATGTCGCTTTCCAGTCCGGCAGTGAAGGAGAGCAGTTCGAAGGCTTGTCGGTTTGGGTCGGCGAGCAACGCCAGCGAGAACGCCATCGGCCGCCGATAGTTTGTAATGCCCCCCAAGGCTAATACCGCATCGCCTTCTGGCAGCAGTGACACACCCTCTTGAAGGTCTATTAGCTTATCCATCCGGTTCCAAGGGCTCGGGCTCATCAGGTTCTAGTTGGGCCACGCGATCTCTAAGTTCACTTATTGCGCTGTCGTGCTCGGCCCACGGGTTCTTTGCCGTCTTAACAACTCGACGCAGCATGTTGACCTCTCCGCCGCGACGTAGGGCGAGAATCAACCCGCCGTTCACGACCACAACTATTAGCAGCGCCAGACAGATGACAGCTGCAGGGCTAAGTCGGGGTATGGACTCCATTGTGCTCTGGCGAGTATATGCAGTCGGGCGGTCGTGGTCAACTGGCGGCTTTATAATCCCTCACCATGCCCATACTTGCTCTATCCGACGAGGTATCGTCTGCCATCGCTGCGGGCGAGGTCGTCGAACGCCCATCTTCGGTTGTGAAGGAGCTGATCGAGAACTCTTTGGATGCATCAGCCACTTCCGTCCAGATACAGATCAAAGGTGGAGGTAAGGCGCAGATAGAGGTCGCGGATAATGGATCAGGGATTCCGAGCAGCGAGCTCAAGTTGGCGGTAGAGCGCTACTCCACTTCGAAGCTTGAGACCATTGAGGATCTGCAGGCGATAGAGACCCTGGGTTTTCGCGGGGAAGCTCTCGCCTCAATTGCTGCAGTCTCTCGCGCGCTGCTGACTACCCGCGCAGCGGGTGAGCAGGTGGGTTCACGGTTGCAGGTCGATGGAGGTCGAGCAGCAGAGCTCGAGGCCATAGGGTCCTCAGAGGGCACTACGGTCCAGGTGAACGATCTCTTTTACAACGTGCCCGCCAGGCTACGTTTTCTGAAATCGGATACCACCGAGCGCGGATGGATCACACGCCTCGTTACGCGCTACGCTATGGCCTACCCCTATTGCCGCTTCAAGCTGGTAAGTGAAGGTCGCAACCGCCTGCAGACCAATGGAAACGGCAATCATCTGGAAGTGCTTGCCCAGGTGTATAGCCTGGATGTAGCTCAGCAAATGATTCCGGTAGCTCAAGCTTCGAGTGAGGGAGTGACGGTATCCGGATTTGTGGGAGCACCATTTGTAAATCGTTCCAACCGCCGAGAGATCTCGCTTTTTGTGAATGGGCGTTGGATTCAGGACGTAAGCTTAGGATCAGCGGTTACACAGGCTTATCACACATTTATGATGGTTGGCCGATACCCGATTGCGTTGCTTCTTATCGATGTGCCACCCGACGGTGTGGATGTTAATGTGCATCCCACAAAGTCTGAAATCCGCTTCCAGGATCCAGGATTGGTATTCTCAATCGTTCAGCGCGCGGTGCGTGCGACATTGCTCGGACAGGCACCGGTCCAGCCAGTCGCCATGGAGCCAATCTGGACCGGGGAGCAACTGCCACAACACTTTGATGGCCCAGAATCCGTAGAGCGCACGCTGGAGCCACCCGGTCAAAAGGTCCTGGAGGTGCCAATTTTGCGTTCGGTTGGCCAGGTTGGCGCCACTTACTTGGTAGCCGAGGGTCCGGATGGCGTCTACCTCATTGATCAGCATGCGGCACATGAGCGAGTGCTCTTTGAGAAGCTTATGACGCAAGTCGAATCGGAGCTTCCAGAATCGCAAGGGCTGCTCCAGCCGGAAACCGTTGAGCTATCGGAAGGTGAAGCAGAGCTGGTGGAGAGCAATCTGGAGGCGCTTAGCTCACTCGGTTTTTCAATTGAGCCATTCGGCTCGCGCGCCTACCTTGTGCGAGCACTACCGACTGTAATCTCCAACCTGTCTCCAGAGCGTGCGCTGCGCGTGGTGGTGGAGGATTTTGAGGAAGACGAAACACCACTCGCCAAGGAAGCGGAAGCGAGACTAGCGGCGCGCGTTTGCAAGCGAGCTGCCATAAAAGCAGGCCAGGTATTGTCTCTGGAAGAACAGCGCCAGCTTATTCTTGATCTTGAACAGAGCTTATCGCCCCGAACTTGCCCTCACGGACGTCCGACGATGGTGCATCTGTCCGTGGCCGCCCTCGAGCGGCAATTTGGGCGGAAAGGGTAGGGCGTAGCCAGTGGCGACGATGGGCGGTCACATCCTGGGGAGCGCGTCTACCTAGTGCTGAAAGCTGCCTTCGTTAGATGACAGGAAAAGAGAGCCCTGCAGCCTCAAGCTTCTGTATTCGAGAAAAATCGAGCTCAATTGTGGGGGGCGGGTTGGACTCAACTGCGCGGGCGGCTGGTAACTTTCGTTGACGACTCAACTGGAAGCCTTACGGTAAACGTGGCCCCTTTACCGAGCGCACTCTCAACAGATATCGATCCCTCATGGCTTTCAGCGATCCGCTTGGCGATCACCAGTCCCAATCCCGTTCCCTGAACTTCCTCATCACCGCCGCCCACGCGATAGAACCTTTGAAACAGCCGCTCCTGATCTTCCGGTGAGATCCCGCGCCCTGTATCGCGAACTTCCATGAGAACATCCTCGTCCTCCGGGTGAAGGGATACTGTCACCACACCACCGGTGTTACTGTATTTGATGGCATTAGTCAGTAAGTTCAGCAGCAGCTGCTTGAGAATCTTTCGATCCCCGTGTACCGGAACGAGCGATGCATCGATCTCGGTTACTAGCTCGATCTCTTTTGTTTCCGCCTGAGCGCGCACGACTTCTAGCGATTCCTGAACCAATCCGCCGAGGTGAACCGGCTCACGCTTGAAGTGCATGCGCCCAGATTCCAGCCGGGAGAGCTCGAGGAAGTCCGTTGTCAGGCCATTTAGCCTTTGAACCTCGTGGAGGATCGTCTGGCTAAGCCTCGAGCGCTGATCTTCTGGAAGTTCCGATCGTTGAAGAAGGTGTGCGGCGGCAGTCAAAGCAGCGAGTGGGGTGCGCAGCTCATGCACAATTTCCGCGATGAGGTCACTCTGCATGAACAGTTGGCTGTTCTCTATAGCAATGGCGGCCTGTGCGGCCAGGGTTTGCAGGATTTGAACATCCTCATCGGTGAATATTCCCTCCCGCTTATTGACGGATTCGATAACCCCTAAGACCTTATCTTTGGTCCGAAGCGGAACGCCAAGAATGCTTTGGGTTTCAAAGCGCGTCAAAGCATCCATTTCTCGGTAGAAGCGTGGATCATTGAGTACGTCCTGAGAAACGATCGGCTCTCCGTGCGTGAATACCCAACCTGCGATGCTGTTATCGGCAGGAACAGCACTTTCGCCGACGCCGCTCACGAGGGCGCCGGTGGCCGCCTCGAAGTAGAGTGAATGGGTATGTTTCTCGTACAGCAGTAGCGAAGAGGCTTCGCTTTCCGTTAGCTCTCTTGCAGCCACCACGATCCGCTGTAGCAGGGTATCCAGATCAAAGGTGGCGGCCAAATCCGAGGTCAGCTCGAGCAAGCGCTGATACCGGTTGAGTAGCTTCGGATAATTCCGTATCGCAGTTTCCGGTCCGGCAGGATTACTGCTCAATTTGCACCTCGTCGACAACCCTTGGAAACAGCTTTGCTACATCACCGCTGAATACAAAATCGGCTCTTGAATCGAGATAGGTTGGCTCTCGATTGAAGATCAATAAGCGAGCGCCACGTTCGACCGCGCGAAAAGGAAGTTCCGCGGCGGGAGTAACTTCAAGTGACGAGCCACCGATAATCACCGTATCGGCCTTATCGAAGAGTGCTGTCGCTGCGATCAACGGTTCGTGAGGCAGCTGCTCACCAAACAGTATGACTTCTGGCTTGAGGTGGCCACCGCAGGTGGTGCAGTTCGGAATGATTCCGCTTTCTACATAGGCTTTGATCAGTGGAGCGGCATCGTAGCGCCGAAAGCAATCCACACAAACTGCCTCACGCAGGTGGCCATGCAGCTCGTGGACGTTAATTGAGCCTGCGCGCTGGTGCAATCCGTCCACATTCTGGGTCACGATGCCATCGACGAGACCAGCCAATTCCAAGGAGGCCAGTGCATCATGAGCAGCATTGGGTTGCGCGTTCCAGATCATCTCGGCCAGGGAGCGGAACCAACCGTAAAACCTTTTGGGGTCGTATCGAAAACTAGCAAGCGAGGCGACCTCCATCGGATCGACCTGGCTCCAAATCCCGGAATGCGTCGACCGAAAGTCCGGTATCCCAGAGGGGGTGGAAAATCCAGCACCGGTGAGGGCAACCGCATGTTGTGAGTTTCGCAGCAGATCCGCAGCTTGTCGGGTTTGATGCTGGAGCTTTGTTTCGGTCAAAGGGCTCTGGCGACGGTAAGCTGTGAGCCGATGGTCTCAGTCATCTTGCGGATTTGATCGCCAGTCAGTGTGTCGCGATGCAGGATCACCAGCGGCTTGCCATTCTGCGCGGCTTGTTGCGCAAGTTCTGGGGCAGGTGAAACGATTCCTGCCAGTTCGATGCCGAGATCGGCCTCCACCTGCTTCCAAGGGATATTGAGGCTGGTCCGCTCTCTCGTAATTAGGGCCAAACTGGTCTTCATTCGCTCCAGCCCGCTCGTGAACATCTCCTCCAGCACCGCCCGAGCAATGACATTTGACGGATAAACCGGTTCGACAACCGCGATCACCCGTGAGCTGAGAGCCAAGAGCGGGTGAGTGAACGGGCGCACCCCGGAGCCGATATCGAGAATGAGGACGTCGCTCATAGTGGCCAAATTGCTGATTACCGCTTCCATTTGAGGGACTGCCTCATCCAGCTCAGCTTCTTGCGGCTGATAGGATGCCAGTAGCAATCGCACGCCACTGTTGTGAGTTACCAGCTCTGCCTCAACCGATCGCAGATGGATGTCCTTGAGCGAACGCGAGAGCAATGCGGTAAGGCCGGTTGGGGTCGTGATTCCAAGATTCAAACCCATAGAGCCTTGGCCTGGATTGATTTCCGCAACAATTACGTCCATCCCACCTTGTTGCATCGCCACACCCACGTTGAGCGCGAGGGTCGAGGTCCCCAGGCCGGCACGCGTTCCGAAGAAGCTGATGATCTGCGCCTGCTCTGGTGCTTCGGTGGTAGGTGCTGAGATGGATCTAGATAAAACAGCTTTTACGTGCGCCGTCAATTCCGCGGGGTGGGTGGGTTTCGTCAAATAGTCATCGACTCCGGATTCGAAGCCTTTGACTTTGTCATCCACCATGGTCTTCGCCGTGAACATGACAATCGGGATATGCGAAAGCGAGGGATCCGATCGAAGTCGCTCTGTTACCTGATATCCGTCCATATCAGGCATCATTACATCCAACAGAATCAAATCAGGCTGCTCAGAAGAAGCCTTGGAGAGGCCAATCGTTCCGTTACTTGCGACCGCGATTTGATATCCCTGACGCTCCAGCATTAAGCCGACGAGTTTCAAGGTATCGATGTCGTCATCGATGATGAGGATCTTCTCTGTCACTTTGAATTAGAAAATTAGAGCTAAGGCAGTCTAGCATAAAGGGGAACGCCGAGCAAGGATTCGACATTCCCACACCTTATGTTAGGTCAACCTGCGCGCAGGAAGCCGGATTCTGCAGGGTACTGCTCCGATTTCGTAATCTCATCATGGCCTGTATAATCCCGGCGCCGCTCTTGTAATTGGAGGACCCGTGAACGTAGGGAGTTGGGGATTTAGGGGATCCTTCTACCTGGCGCTGCCTGCTCGCGATCTCGGCTATGTACTGATCGCGGCTTATCTGCTGTTGTTCGTTCTGGCACTTCGTCACAAACGATTCTCTCCTTCTACAAAAGCCGACAGAAATCTCTTTCTCGGCCTGCTCGCTTCCGCGCCCTTTGCTGCTGCGTTGCTTGCTGTACAGTTTCCGGTCGACCAGGGGCTCGCCTCCCCGGGTCAACCGATAGAGCCTGCAGGGGCTACTTTCCCACTGTTTGGCGCTGTCCCGTGGGTGCTAGCTGCCGGGTTGCTGGGAGAGCCTCACGCGATCGCGGTCGCCTTCTTAGGCGGCTTAGCGCATGGGGGTTGGATGACCCAGCGGTTGGCAACGCCGTTCAGCGTCGCCGCGCAGGCTGCGATCTTTGCCTGGTTGATGAGGCGCAGCTACGCGGACTGGCCAGGGCGACTGGCTGCGCGCCCTCTTCCGAGCGCATTAGCGGTGGGTTTGCTTTTCGGAGTGATGCACTCGTTCGAAAATTTCGCTTACAGCAGCGGAGATTTCTTTGCTGCGCTGGACTATGCGCTGTCCCTGCTCGGACCGACCATACTGGCCAGCGTGCTCCAGATGGCCATCGCAGGAGTTCTCGCAGAAAGCCTTCGCACGCTCGTACCATGGCATCGTCCGGTTCAATCCCAGACCGGACCTTACAACCGATCGCTATCCGCTCGCATGGTTACGGTGATCGTCACACTAGGAATCATTGGAGGGGCGGCACTCACCTATGGGAATTGGCTGCTGGCGCGCTCCTCTGCAACCGAAATCATTTCCGATCAGATGGAGCAGACCGCTCATCAAGCGGGAGAAGGAATCCCGTTCTTCATTCATACCGGCAGAACCCAAATTCGTGATATTGCCGCTAATTCGGAAGGCGTCGGTCCAGGCGATCAGTTCCTGACTACATTGCTTGCAGACGCCCATCGCTCACTTACTTTCTTTACCCGCCTTGCAGTGCTTGATTCCACTGGGGCCATACTTGCGGATTGGCCACAAGGCTCCGTGAATGTCCCCGCGGAGCTCCTGGCGGCCGCTCAAACGGGTGTTCCGCAGGAAATCGGCGCAGCTCCTGATCGCGCTGGTGAGGGTGTGCAGCTAATCTTTTTATCCCCGGTTTCTGGTTCCGACTCTTCCGTTGTCGGGTGGGCAGATCTCGCACGCAATCCTCTCCTGCAACCGGTACTGGCGCGCTTGGAAGCCTACCGCAATGGACAAGCACTGATCGTCGATGCGCGCGGAAGGGCTATTTCTCACCCTGATCCTGATCAGTGGCTGAAACAGGCGGAGTTTGCCGAAGGGCCCGAGCGTGTGTTCTTCGAGGCTACGAGTTCCGGAGGGGCTCGCTCCTTGGTTTATTCTCACCCGGTGGAGGGGTATCCCTGGCGGGTGATCGTTTCCACTCCGAGACGCACCCTGGATACCTTGGCGTTTTCAACTACGGCGAACTTGTTCATCTTACTGGTAACCATTGGCGGGGTGCTTATCGTTGGCGTGAATTTGATGAGCCGCCGACTCATGCGCCCGCTGCGACAGATGGCTTCAACCGCTGAGTCAATTGCTCTAGGGAACCTGGATCACCACGTCTCTGCCAAAGGCGAGGATGAGATTGGCCGGCTCTCGACTTCCTTCGAGCATATGCGAGTCAGCTTGAAAAGCCGCTTAGATGAGCTCAATCTACTGCTAGCCACTAGCCAGAGCATGTCGGCGAGCTTCGACCTCGATGAGGCGCTGCCAGCCGTACTTGGAAAAATCCGAGATCTGACCGGAGCTGAGACCGTGCGGCTAGTTCTGGCATCGGGAACCTTTCATGCCGGCCAGGGCGGCCGAGGGTGGGATAGCCTGGATGACGGGATACTGCAGCTATCTCGATCCCGCGGCCAGTTCGCCTTAGAAAATCCAGCAAGAGCGAGCGCAGTTCTGGATATGTCCAGGGTTGCCGATCGACTGGAATCTCTCATCGCGATCCCAGTTACACACGAGGAAGAATTCCTGGGACCGCTGTGGCTTGGGTTCCGCTCACCGCGAGTTTTCGCAGCCTCAGAAACCAAGCTACTTTCAATCTTCGCCAGCCAACTCGGCCTCTCGCTCGCAAATGTGGGTCTGTACCATCGTGCGGAACGGGAGCGAAGCCGGTTGATGACCATTTTGGAATCGACGCCGGACGCAGTGATCGTGACCGATTCGGAGCAGCGAATTTCGCTCGCTAACCCTGCCGCCGAGGAAGTACTCGCTGGCCGAGCCACCGATATGATCGGGAAATCGATTGAGGAAGCAATTGGGCCGGCCGAGCTCAGGCAGCTTCTGACTCGGCCGACTGCAAGTGAACAGGCCCTTGAGATCAAGGCCGATGGCGGCCGAGTGCTGTATGCGGTTGCATCGGAGGTGCCGGGTGGCCAAACTGGGCGCGTGGCCGTTTTATCGGATGTGACCCAGTTCAAAATATTGGACACGCTCAAGTCAGAGTTTGTATCAACCGTCAGCCATGATCTACGTGCGCCGCTGACACTAATGCGTGGATACACCACCATGCTGTCGAACGTGGGCCCAGTCAACGATCAGCAACAGGAGTTTCTGGACAAGATCCTGACCAGCGTTGATCGCATGAGCAAGCTGGTCGACGACCTTTTGGATTTGGGGCGGATTGAAACCGGGATCGGTCTCTCGCCTGAGCCAGTCGAAATCCCGCTGGTCACACAAGATATTCTAGCAACCTTCAGGCCTCAGGCGCTAAACAAACGGGTGTCGCTCGAGATTGAGCTCGATGATGCGATGGAACCCATCCAGGCCGATCCGATGCTGCTGCGCCAGGCCGTTTCGAACTTGGTGGACAACGCAATTAAGTACACCGAATCGGGCGGCCGTGTCATCTTACGCGCAGAGCAGGTGGATGGTCGACAGATCGTCCAGGTGGAAGACACCGGCGTTGGGATCGCTCCAACCGATCAGCCCAGGTTATTCGAGAAATTCTTCAGACTGGGAAAGGACGACTCCAAGGGTTCCGGGCTCGGTCTGGCGATCGTCAAGTCAATTATCGAACAGCATCACGGGAGGGTGAGTGTCGAGAGCCGCCTGGGCCTGGGCAGCAAATTTACGATCGCCATTCCGATGCTCATTCAGCAGAGACAAACTACTTCAGGGCGGATGGAGCGTTCTTGACATTCGCGAATATGGGCGTATAATTTAAGTTTACATGGCAAAGGATCGCCACGAGGTTTGCGCGTGACAGCGCTCGAAGCCGGTGTGCTTGAGCGCTGGTTTTGCTTGGGGTGATACTAGCACGTTTGTTCGAATTTCGTCGATCTACTAGCCTTTACATAAAGCGGAGGGGAACGCGTGGAATCTAAGAGGTTTCGAGCATTACGAATTAGCCTCGCCTCGCCGGAGACCATCAACAGCTGGTCTTATGGGGAGGTATTGAAGCCGGAAACTATCAACTACCGGCGACTGCGTCCTGAGAAGGACGGCTTGTTCTGCGAAGCGATCTTTGGTCCCACCAAAGATTGGCAGTGCTACTGCGGCAAGTATAAGAACATTCGATTCAAAGGAATTACCTGTGAGAAATGCGGCGTTGAAGTAACGCGCGCTTCCGTGCGAAGGGAACGGATGGGCCATATCGGTCTGGCTGCGCCGGTGGCGCACGTGTGGTACACGCGCCGTGTTCCGTCCTATCTTGGCTTGCTCCTGGATATCTCGAGGCGCAATCTCGACCGGGTGCTTTACTTCGCGCAGTACATTGTGACCCACGTCGATGAGGATGCCCGCCGCAAAGCGATCAAGCGAATCGACGAAGAAATCTCGGGTCAGCAGAAGGCGCAGAAAGATGTAGTTAAGCAGCGGTTAGATGTGATCAAGGCTCAAAAGAAAGAAAAGTTAGATGAGCTGAAGGCTGAGCAGAAATCCTTCAAGGCAGATTATGAAGAAGAGGTCGCTCAGCAGATCGATCCGATTATGCGGGAAGGGCAGCGACTCGAGCGCGAGCTGCGTGAAAAATCGGGGAAAACGATCAGAGTCCCGATCGCGTTCAAGGCGGCAGATCAGCAGATCGCCGAGAAGGGCGAGACGATCTCCAAAGATCATATCGCTAGAGTTCAGAAAATCGTAAAGGAACGACTTGAGAAGGTTGAAAGCTCAGCAAAGGTAAAGCTCGACAAGAAGATTGATAAGGTCAAGGCAGAGATCGAAGAGGTCAAGGAAGTTGCCGACCGCGAGATCGATGAGGTTAAAAGTGCTCCGCAGGAAGAAAATCTAGCCCAGATCGAAGAACTGGTGAAGGAGCGCGAGGAAATCGAAGGCATCAACCAGATGATGTTCCTCGGCGAGACCCGCTATCGAGAGCTGAAATCGGCCTGGGGGCAGGTGTTCCGGGCCGACATGGGCGCTGAGTCTTTTTACGACATCCTCCAGCGGCTGGACCTGGATAAGCTAGCGGCTGAGCTCTGGGAGGAAGTTCGAACGACGAAGAGCAAGCAGCGCCGAAAGAAAGCTACCAAGCGTCTCACGGTTGTGGAGGCTTTCCGTCGCTCTGGGAACAAGCCGGAGTGGATGATCCTGACCGTGCTGCCGGTTATTCCACCCGACTTGCGACCGATGGTCCAGCTGGATGGTGGACGATTTGCGACCTCCGATCTTAACGACCTGTATCGGCGGGTCATCAACCGCAACAACCGCTTGAAGAGGCTCGTCGAGCTTGGAGCACCGGACGTCATAGTCCGAAATGAGAAGCGCATGCTCCAGGAGGCGGTTGATTCGCTCATTGACAATGCTCAGCGCGGCAAAGCGCTTTCGCGCAGGGGCCGCCGCGAGCTGAAGTCGCTCAGCGACATGCTGAAAGGTAAGAAGGGTCGCTTCCGCCGCAACCTGCTTGGAAAACGCGTGGACTACTCAGGGCGTTCCGTGATCGTGATAGGACCACATCTAAAGCTCTTCCAATGCGGTCTTCCAAAGACCATGGCACTCGAGCTGTATCGGCCATTCGTGATATCTAAACTAGTGCTCTACAACTACGCGGCGAATGTCAAAGGGGCCAAGCGTATTATCGAGCGCGAGCGCCCCGAGGTATGGGAAGTGCTGGAAGAGGTCATCAAGGATCGTCCGGTACTCCTGAATCGAGCCCCTACCCTTCACCGCCTGGGTATCCAGGCATTTGAGCCTGTGATCGTTGAAGGCAAGGCTATTCAACTACACCCATTGGTATGCGCCGCTTTTAATGCGGACTTTGATGGCGATCAAATGTCAGTGCACGTGCCACTGTCCAGTCGCTCGGTCGAAGAAGCCCGCGAGCTGATGTTGGCCAGCGTGAACTTGTTGAAACCCGCGGATGGCGAGCCCATTGTGAGCCCTTCCAAGGATATGGTCCTGGGTGTTTATTACCTGACCATGCAAGTGGAGGGCAAAGGCCGGAAGGGTGAGGGCCGGGCGTTCTCTAGTTTGGATGAAGTCGAAATGGCCTGGGGCCTCGGTCAGGTCGATCTTCACGCCTCCATCAAGCTTCAGATCGATACGTGGTACGACGACGATGGGGTTCGTACCGAGGAACCCGAGCGGCGAGTAATCGACACGACTGTGGGTCGAGTTCTGTTCAACAACATCCTTCCTGAGGAGCTGCACTTCGTAAACCAGGTACTCGATAAGGAAGGTATGCAGGTGCTGGTTGGAGAGATCTACCAGCAGTTGCGTGAGGATGGAACTCCCGCAGTAGTTGATGCGATCAAGGACATTGGATTTACCTATGCCACCCGATCCGGCACAACCATATCCGTTTCGGACATTACGGTACCGGAAGAGAAGAGTGAGATCATCGCCCGCACCTTGGAAGCGGCGGAGGCGGTGCGAGGGGAATACCAGCGTGGATTACTCACTGAGCAGGAGCAAAACGAGCGCATCATCGAGCTCTGGCAGGAAACGACGGGAGAGGTCGCGACTGCGGTCCGCTCAGGAATGGATCCTGCCGGAAACCTCAGCACGATGGCCATATCAGGTGCTACAAAAGGTGGGTTTGGCCCGATTTCTCAGTTGGCCGGAATGCGTGGTTTGATGGCCGACCCGGCCGGACGTATTATCCCGCTCCCGATTCGATCCAATTTCCGAGATGGCCTGAACACCCTGGAGTACTTCATCTCAACGCACGGTGCACGCAAAGGCCTCACGGATACCGCGCTACGAACCGCAGACGCTGGCTATCTGACCCGCCGTCTGGTGGATGTCGCACAGGATGTGATCATCAATTCGCAAGACTGCGGGACAGAACAGGGAATCGTGCTCCGTGCCTCCGATGACGTTGCCGGTCAGGACTTCGCCTCCCGACTGCTCGGCCGTGTGTTGGCTAAGGGTGTAGCAGATCCAGAAACCGGTGAGCTTATCTTCCGTCGCAGGAAATTGCTGGACGGGAAGGCAGCTCGCAGGGTTGCGAATGCGGGCGTAGAAGAAGTCTTCGTTCGCTCACCGCTAACCTGTGAACTCCAATTCGGACAGTGCGCGGAATGCTACGGTATGGATTTGGGTCGTGGCAATATGGTGGAGCTGGGCGCCGCGGTGGGAATCGTTGCAGCGCAGTCCATCGGAGAACCTGGCACGCAGCTGACTCTACGCACCTTCCATACCGGGGGTGTGGCGGCTGGCGGCGATATCACGACCGGCCTTCCTCGCGTAGAGGAATTGTTCGAAGCAAGGAAGAAGCCTAAGGGTGAAGCGATTACTTCGGAAATCGAGGGATCCGTCCAGATCCTCGCGCCTGACACTCCCGATGGGCAGCGCGTTGTTCGCATCGAGATCAGTCAGATGCTGCATGATGAATACAAGATCCCGGGCAACTGGTCGCTCCAGGCCGAAGACGGCACCGACATGGAGGCTGGCGATCTCATTGCGAGCCGTGGTGACTCTGAAATCACAGCAATCCACGGAGGCAAAACCAAGGTCAAAGGCCGCAAGGTCACCGTTTCTTACGAGCAGAACGATGAGGCGGAATACGACGTACCTGCAAGTGCCCGGTTGCTGGTGAAGCACGGTGAGAAAGTGAGTGCCGGCGATCAGCTAACCGAAGGATCTCAGAACCCCCATCGCATCTTGAGAATTCTGGGCCGCGAGGCTTGCGAGCTTTATTTGCTGACCGAGGTTCAACAGGTCTATCGATCGCAAGGTCAGAATATCAACGATAAACACTTCGAGGTCATCATTCGCAAGATGCTTTCGAAGGTTCAGATCTCACATCCGGGTGACACAGAGCTGTTGCCGGGTGACATCGTTGATCGCCTGTATCTACAGCGTTTGAATGAGCAAGTCCTTGTCGATGGCATGTCGCCAGCAAAGTCACTCCAGATACTGCTGGGAATTTCCAAAGCCTCGCTGAGTACAGAATCCTTCCTGTCGGCCTCCTCTTTCCAGCATACGATCAAGGTATTGGCCGGCGCAGCTATTGAAGGCAAGGTGGATTACCTGCGTGGGCTCAAGGAAAATGTAATCATCGGGAAGCTGATCCCGGCTGGAACCGGATTTCCCGGCGAGGAACTTGTACTGCATGACGAACGGCTTGATGGTGAGCTTGAACTGGAGCCAGAGATCGAACCCGAGCCCGAGGGTGAGGTCGTCGAAGTTCCGGAACCGGAGATGGTTGCCGCGGATTAGCTGGCAAGCACCTGAGGCAAAGAAGCAAACGGTCCCCGGAGGCGCGAGCTTCTGGGGATCGTGCACGATGCCCTGAAGGGCAGGATGCGCCCGAAGGTTGACATCGTGTTTTGGGGCCCTTTATAATGTTCCGTCGCTGTTGCTGAAAGCATAAGATCATGAAATACGCAATCGTCGAATACAGCGGGAAACAATATCTGGCGGAGGAGGGCGGCCTCATTGAGGTCGACCGAATGGCGCTTGAGGTCGGTAAACCAGTCGTCTTCAAGGATGTATTGCTCGTTTCTGATGGAAAGAAAGTCGAAGTAGGCGCACCGTTTGTCAAAGGCGCCAGCGTCAAGGGTAAGGTTCAGGATCACCTGAAGGGTAAGAAGATCACCGTATTCAAGTACAAGCCCAAGCAGCGCTATCGACGCACGCAGGGCCATCGCCAACTACTCACGCATGTAACGATCGAAAGTGTTGGTCTTCCAAGAGCTGCAGCGGCGGAGACCAAGAAAAAGACGGATGCCAAAAAGAAAGCCAGTGCCAAGCCGAAGGCGGGAAAATCAACCCCAGCGAAATCGTCCGCCAAAAGCAAGAGCGCGACGAAGAAGAGCAAGCCTAAGCCCAAAGCAGCAAAGAAGGACTAAGGGAATACCAGATGGCACACAAAAAAGGCGGCGGCTCGAGCCGCAACGGACGTGATAGTCAATCTCAACGACTGGGTGTGAAGCGGTACGCCGGTCAGCTAGTGCGCTCGGGAAATATCCTGGTGCGGCAGCGTGGCACGCGAATTCATCCAGGTCTGAATGTTGGCAAGGGATCGGATGATACGCTTTTCGCGACCATCGACGGCATCGTAACTTTCGACTACGCGCGGGGTGGAAAGAAGCGGGTCAATGTGATGGAGGCCACTGAATGAAGCCGGGTATTCATCCTGAATACTTCCCAGAAGCTACCGTAGTTTGCTCCTGTGGCAATTCGTGGACCACCGGTTCGACGGTCGAGCTGATTCACACCGACGTGTGTTCAGACTGCCATCCCTTCTACACTGGCGAGCAGCGCATCGTCGATACTGAGGGGCAAGTCGATCGCTTCTACCGCAAGTTGGAAGCGAGGGAGGAGTTCCTTCAGGACGCTAAGGATCGTGAGGCAGCCAGGACTTCGCCTGAAACTCCAATCGCGGAACTTGAGATCGGCAAGCGGGCTCAGACCGCGCTGGAAAAGGCAGGCATCACTGAAGTTGGTCAAGCGATGGAGCTGATGGGGCAAGGCGACGAGGCCCTGCTGGCAATTGACAACTTTGGTCGCAAGAGCTTAGCGGATCTTAAGCGCCGATTGAAATCGCACGGATTCGAATTGCCGGAGCCATCCGCGGAGCCTCAAGTCTAGCCCAACAGCTTTGGAGTAAACTCAAGGCAGGTGCTTGGGCACCTGCCTTTTTCATATCCGGGGGAAGAGAAACTTGACGGGATCACTAGAAGTCATCACAGGTTCAATGTTCAGCGGAAAAACGGACGAGTTGATTCGCAGGCTAAGGCGGGCCACTATCGCCAAGCAGAAGGTGCAAGTGTTCAAGCCTCGCCTCGACGATCGCTATCACTCCGAAATGGTCACTTCGCACGCTGGAGGGCAGTTCGAAGCGACTCCCATTGAAAGTGCTGAGGCGATACCCAAAGAAGTGGCCGGGGACACGACCGTTGTCGCAATAGATGAGGCCCAATTCTTCGACGACATGATCCTTAAGGTGTGTCGGGATATGGCTGATGAAGGCAGGCGAGTGATCGTCGCCGGTCTGGACACAGACTTTCGTGGCAATCCATTTGGTCCGGTGCCCAGGCTCATGGCCACCGCGGAACGGGTCGACAAGTTGCATGCCATTTGTATGATCTGCGGGAAACCGGCCAATCGGACACAGCGCTTGATCGATAATGCTCCCGCGCGCGCATCGGATCCAATTATCGTGGTCGGTGCGAGTGAGTTGTATGAGGCCCGCTGCCGAGAGCACCATGAGGTGCCCGAATGAACGACTACCATGAATACCTAGAAGAGATATTGATCAGCGAGGATCGGCTGCAGAACCGCATCCGAGAGTTGGGGCAGGAGATCAGTTCCGATTATGCGGGTCAGGACTTACTGCTGATCTGCATCCTGCGCGGAGGAGTCTTGTTTCTTACCGACCTAATGCGCGAGCTCACAGTACCGCACAGCATCGATTTCATGGCCGTGTCTTCCTATGGCGTGGGTGCCCGGCAATCCAAAGGTCAGGTCCGGATTACTCTTGATCTAACGACCTCCATCGGAGGACGCAATGTGCTTTTGGTTGAGGACATCATCGATAGCGGGAACACTATCGCCTCCGTTCTCGAGCTGCTCAATTTGCGACGACCAGAGTCACTGAAGGTTTGTACTCTGCTCGATAAGCCTGAACGAAGAGAATCCGAGATACCTATCGACTATCGAGGTTTCGAGATACCGAATAAGTTTGTGTTTGGTTATGGTCTGGATCTCGATGAGTACTATCGAAACTTGCCGTTCATTGGCGTACTTCGCCAAGATAAAGTCTCCGAGTTTGCCGACGCTAGTTGATCACCTGCTGCCGACAGACCTGGCCGCGCTCGTGCGGATGCAAGCTGAGGGTCGGAAAGTTTGGCTTGTCGGAGGAGCGCTGCGTGACCATTTCCTCGAATTAAAACAACCGGATCTCGATCTCGCCGTTGAAGATCGTGCCATTCCCCTGGCGCGCGGATTGGCGGACGCCCTTGGCGTACCGTATTACGTATTGGATGAGAAGCGCGATGCTGCACGTGTGATGTTGCCCGGAAGGGCAACACTGGATCTCGCCCGCCTGAGGGCTTCGACTATCGAAGAGGATCTTCGACTCCGGGATTTCTCAATAAACGCTCTCGCCGTTGACTTAGATGATCCTGAGCACTTGATCGATCCTTTGGGAGGTCTTCAAGACCTCAAAGACAGGATATTAAGGGCTTGCGCATCCGATTCGATCGAGCGGGACGCCATCCGCTCCTTACGTGCTGCGCGTTTAGCGGTCGGGTTGACGCTGCAACTGGAGGCTCAAACCAAAGAGCAGATCCGGCTGTCTGCGGGCGTACTATCCAATTGTGCGGCCGAAAGAAAGCGCGATGAACTCTCGAAGATGCTGGATCACCCCGGGGCGGCAACTTCTATGCGGCTCATGCGTAGGCTTGATCTGCTTCAAAGCGTACTTCCGGAGCAGGCTGAGCTTGAAAGCGATGCATGGAATCACACTCTGCGTATTGTCGACGGACTCTCTGAGGTTATGGGTGCCGTGGTGGAAAACTTCGAGCTAGAAGGAACAGGCAATCTGCCTCTGGCTGAATTGACGCTGCACCTTGGTCGATTTCGGACTGCTCTGGGAGAGCACCTGGCAACCACAATTCGTGGTGGACACCGATCAATCCAGATGCTGGTTCTTGCAGCATTGTACACAGAGGTGGCGCACCCTCATCGCGTGGCGTATCAACGCGTCCGCGAGCTCCGTTTCAGCGAGGCAGAAGCAGCTCGAGTCCGCACCATTGCCGGCTACCGAAATCGAGCTGTTGATTTGGAAACTGAGATGACGGACCTGGGCGCTCATCGCTATTTCCGGGACTGCGGGGCGGTTGGGGTGGAAGCAGCTCTGCTTTATCTGGCCTCCTCATTTGCCCGATCGCTGCCGCAAGAAACGTGGGAGTTGAAACTTCGCGTGGTTCAGCAACTGTTTGGAGCCTGGTTCGAAAACCGCAGGCGCATTGTTGAGCCTCCCCGATTGCTTCGAGGTGACGAACTTGAAGCCGAGTTGAATTTAGTACCAGGACCCGTGATCGGGGAGATGCTTGCAGCTATCGCGGAAGGGCAGGTGGAGGGGAAAATTGAATCTGCTGAGCAGGCGCTGGAATTTGCTCGCCAGCGAATAAGTTAGTTATGGAAAGATCTCGGTCAGGGTTGGCTCGTAGAAACAGCGACATTTCAAGGCGTGAGAGCACCCGCGCGTAGGAAGTTCAGGCGCTTTCCCCTTGTCATACTCGCCTTCCTGCCGGCGGCAAGCAGGGCAGGCATCGTCAGCCACGATGAGTCGTATCTTGCTGACCCTCGGATTTTGCTCTAATCTCCGTAGTGCAACTTGTTGTCGGGTCTCCATGAATGATTGCTCTCCAAGGCCCTTCGATGCCCCTGGGCACAATCTTACTGCAGTCGGCGGTGCAACTACGAGAGGCTTTAGCCTGAAGTGAGACAGATACTGCACGTTGATCTGGACGCATTCTTCTGCTCAGTGGAGGAGATTCGTAATCCGGACCTTCGTGGCAAAGCATTTGTGGTTGGGGGCAGCCCGGAGGGTCGCGGCGTGGTGACCTCCGCCTCGTATCCCGCGCGCAAGTTTGGAATCAGATCTGCCATGCCGATGTCAAGGGCTTTGAGGCTGCACCCAGACTTGATTGCTGTCAGCTCCAACCACGGGGACTATTCAGAATACTCCCGTAAGGTCATGCGCTACCTGCGGGGAGAAGTTCCGGTCATGCAGCAGATATCAATCGATGAGGCCTTCTTGGATGTCAGTGATGATCCGCGGGGCGGGGAGCAAGCGGCAGCTGAGATGCAGATGGATATTCTCAAGCAGTTCAAACTCCCAACTTCCTGGGGGGTAGCCACGAATAAGCTGGTGGCCAAAATCGCTACCGAAGTTGGCAAGCCAAAGGGACTGGTTGTCGTTCCTCCTGGAAAAGAATCCACCTTTCTGGCGCCGCTCCCCGTCAGCATGATGTGGGGCGTTGGACCCAAAACGTCGGCACGATTTGCGAAACATGGCATTCGCACGATTGGGGATCTAGCCGCATTGCCCGAATCTCGTCTTGAGCAACTCTTTGGGGCACGGGGTACGGATCTTGCATCTAGGGCCAAAGGGGTAGACAACCGGCCTGTTCAGGAGTTACACGATCGGCGGTCGGTATCAGCCGAACGAACATTTCCTAGGGATGTGGAATCCATGCAGGATCTACGCCGGCATTTGCTCCACCTGAGCGAGCGGGTGGGGAGCAGAGTGAGGAAAGCAGGGGTGGTAGGTGCTACCGTACGCATCAAGCTTCGATGGCCGGATTTTTCGACCTTCACACGCCAGATGCGGCTTCGTCAGCCAACCGATCACGATGGAGAAATATATTCCGCAGCACTCAAGCTGTTCACAGACAATTGGCGGCCAGGAAAGGCGGTTCGCCTGTTGGGGGTCGGAATTGCGGATTTGGGTCCCCCTATGCGACAGCTTGAGCTATTCGATCAAGGCTGGGAGCAGGATCACAGATTGCTGAAAGCGGTCGATGATATCCGCGAGAAGTATGGACATCGCGCACTGCGTCGAGCCGGAAGCATGAGTAAGCGTTCAGGGGAGGATTCAGAGTGACATTACGCGGGAAAGGGCTGTTCATTTGGCAGCTCTGGAAATGTGATGGCGGGGATCCGGAGGTCATTGCTGCGAAGGCAAAGGCCGCTGGGCTATCACACGTTCTTATCAAGATCGCGGATGGGGATTATTGGTCCTACAACTTGGATCCCAAAACGAAGGTCGATTTGATCCCGCCGGTGCTTCAAGCCCTCAAGGAGGAGGGGATCGAAGTCTGGGGATGGCAGTATGTCCGTGGCCGCAATCCAATTGGAGAAGCGCAGCTGGCTATCCGCCGGACCAAGGCGCTTGGGATGGATGGCTTCGTGATCGATGCTGAAGCTGAGTATCAATCAAATAGCAAGAAGACGGCCGCAACCCGATATATGAACGAACTGCGTTCGGCATTGTCCGATCTCCCCATCGCCTTAAGCACCTACAGATTTCCGAGACTTCATAGAACTCTGCCATACGCAGAATTTCTTGCCGGATGTGACTACTCCATGCCGCAGGTCTACTATGAGCAAAGACACAACCCAGAGACCCAGCTAGAGATCTGCGTTGAGCAATATATGGCGCTCAATCCCGCCCGACCGGTTATCCCTACCGCACCCATTTATGGCCGGGGAGATTGGCGACCCACAGCGGAAGAAACAGCACGTTTCTTTGCCAAGGCCAAGAAAATGGGCTTGAGTGCCGCAAACGCTTGGAGCTGGGATGTTGGAACCCGGCCCGCTTACCATGATCTTTGGAGCGCGGTCTCAAATTTTAGCTGGCCAACCGATCCCCCAATTGCTGAAATGCCCGACCGCTTGGTCGGAAGAATGAATCAGCACGATCGAGAACTTGTAGCAGGGCTCTATGCTGAAAACGCAGCACATGTAACGGGAGAACGTACCGTCTTTACGCGCCAGGCAATTGCGGATTGGTATGGAAAGCTCATGCATGAGGTGCTGCCTGGGGGAACATTCGAGATCACTGGCAAAGCCGGCTCAGGGAGTACTCGCCACTACACTTGGACTGCACAAAGTTCTCGTGGACAAGTGATCGACGGAAACGATACACTGGGTCTGAGAGAGGGCAAGATCCAGTTCCACTTCAGCTACTTCACAGTGAGCTGACCGGTCTTTAAGACTCCGGCCAGCCCCCTATCTCAAAATACTAGAGCTCGACCGGCCACAAGTATTTCCCAGGGAGGATCACTTCTGGGTACCATCGATTCCGCCATCGCCATCTTGGTGGTGCTGCTCTCGCTATCTATGCCTATATTCCTTTGGCTTGGATGGCGTCGACTGCGCAACGCTCAGGAAATCCCCTTCTTCGCCCTGCGCCGCAAGCGCATCCGGGAAGGGTGGCGGCTAATTCTGCTGGGATTCGCGCTTGGATTCTTCGGATTGGTGACGCGGCTATTTGGATCTCAAGCCGCGGCAGTGATTGTGACACCTACACCCTCAATTACTCCCATACCAACCGCCACGCTTACGCCGACGATAACCCTGACGCCATCAACGACCCCGACCGCCTCTGTCACTCCGACTCCCAGTGTCACACCGACTCCTTCCGCGACAGCGACACCCGAAATACCGGAAGGACTGACAGTCCTGTTCAGGGAAACAGTCACGCCGCGACCAGAAGCTGTATTCAGCGCGATCCAAGTCAGCCGCAATCTGGACACTTTAAACCGCGCAATCGGATCTGATTCCGAGTTTGAAAACCCGATCGATACACTTTTTGGGGCCTTTACTTACGACTTTTTAGATGATGGGGTGCGCTGGACTGCCATCTGGTATCAGGGTTCTCAAATCGTATGTTCAGAGACTAAGCCGTGGGATGGGGGCACGGGTGGATACGGCTACACAGAATGCACACCGCTTAAGGGGTGGCTACCCGGCGAATATGAAGTGCAGATGTTTCTAGGGGAGACTTGGATCGTTTCGACTCGCTTTGAGGTTGTGGGATTCCCCGTAACAACAACTCCCTCAGCGACTCCCTGAATCAGCCAGGCTGCCTCGCCGTTTAATGAGAAAGCCGTACGATCCAATCCTCAATCCCTTGACTTAGCTGCCCCGGCCCGCCGTTCATTGAAATGCTCAGTAGGATCCCTTCCGTAATCGCCTGAGCAAACTACCCAGCCGCGCCGTTCAATGAGAAGGACGTTTCGATTAGATTCAAAATCGACAAGTAACCAGTTCGCATCGGTTTGATTTCGATGTATTCGCGCGTTGTGTGGGCCTCGCCGCCCTTGGTGATTCCGACGCAGACCGCTGGAATACCGCGATTAAGAGGCACGCTGGCGTCCGTCGAGCCGAACTCGAGGTAGGCCTCTCGTTCACCAGCTTGCATTAGCGATTCGAGAGCAGCGAGAACAAGCGGGTGATCCGCCGCCAGATCGCCGCCCGGGCGCGATCCCACCAAAGCCAGTTCAATTGCTGCGCCCTCCGCTTGGATGCCCTCGATTAAGGTCCGGAGTCGGCGATCCAATCCGTCGAGCGTAGCTTCGGATTCGGAGCGCAAATCAATTTCAAGTAACGCCGCATCTGCGATACTGTTGATAGAACGCCCACCCTCCATCCGGCCAATGTTCAGGGTCGTGCGCGGGTCGCCTGGAATTCGCATCTCCAATAGCCGCTTGCCAACATCCACAAGCTTATGAAGGGCCGAGGTCCGACCCGCATGTATCCAGGAATGGCCGCCATCGGTACGGATTGTGATCCGATAGCGCCGGACTGGCAGCGCCCGATGATAGATATGCCCCAATGCCATCCCTTCCAGAACGATGTACGCCGTGACATTCGAGCCAAACCGATCAACAACTTCGCGCATGCCGCGCAGATTGCCCAAGCCCTCCTCTCCCACATTAGCGACAAGCCAAACGTCGCCGGCCAGCTCTCGATCCTTCAGATCCCGGCCAAGTTCCAGTAGGGCAGCCAGTGCAACTGAGTTGTCACCGACTCCCGGACCCATCAGCCTCGATCGTGTTCGACGATGCGATAAGTCGGTAGCATCTGAGAAGACCGTGTCCAGATGAGCAGAGACAACTATGGGTGGAGCATCGGCGCCACGGATTCGGGCAAACAAGTTGCCAACCTCATCTTGCTCCAGCTGAGCCACACCCAACTCCTCGAATTCGGATCTCAGGAACCGGGCTCTCTCCGCTTCATTGAAGGTCGGCGCCGGAATGGATTGTATGGTTAGTGTTCGGTCTATCCAGCGATTAAGATCCATATCTAAATCATACGTGCTGTCGATCGGAGCGCCTCAAGTCTAGCTTCGGGTAGACCTGGCGCCGCATCCATCGTGTAGAGCGCTCCTGCGCCCTCAATTGCGAGCGAGGCAGATACGCTCCCCATCAGGCCAGCCTCGAGCGCATCTTGGGTCTCGCTCAAGCCGACCAGGAATCCACCGCATAGAGCGTCACCGACACCAGTGACATCAACAACTTCAGCTGGGTAGGCAGGAATGTGCCAGCGCTGCCGATTCTCCCGGTTCCAAAGGTACAATCCCGCCCCGCCACGCTTGATCCCAACGATTGGGCAACCAAGCTCCGACAAGCTCTCAGCCATCTCCCACAGTTCAGGCGGCCGAGGCTGGAAATAGGATCGGGCTTCTGACTCGCTGGGCAAAAAAGCCGCTAGCCCCTTCAGGAGATTCGGCAGCTCCCTACTGAAGTCAGGCTCCATATATCGCAAGGAGGGATCTACGGTCACCAGTTCGACTCCAGATGCACGCAATCGGGCCGGTACGATGCTGTGAGTGAGGTAATCACCTGGCGCTAGATGGGCGGCCACCACGGTATCAGCGGTGGCTGGGAGGTCATCTGGCCGAATGGCCAGCGGCCCGAACTGATCCTTGAACTGCTGCCCCTCGGTCGATGAAGCGTAATCTACAAGTGCTTTTGGCAAGGGAATCCCTGCCCGCTGATAGTGCAGATTTGGATTTGTATCGACTCGATCCTCGAGGGAGAGATAGGCATAGAAGGTCCGAGTATCTTGAGGATCAGGCAGTACCGTGACTCCGCCGATATCTAACCCTGTATGCGCAATTTCATCCAACCACGCGCGTGGGAAATTAGATCCGACACGGCCAACCAGGCCGACCGAATCAGACCATAATGCCGCCCCGGCAGCTGCATATACTGCATTGCCACCCAGTACGCCTGATCGGGCCTGACCGTCGTGGGTGATACAATAGTCTTCTCGAAGCCCTCCGACGATAAGGTAACGGACGGACATCCCCCGCATTATACTGAGTTGCCCACCTCACTTGAACTTCAGTCAGAATTAGCACCTCAATTCATCCAGCAGTATTGGCCTCAAGCACTTAAGACCGCCTCACACCTCGCCGATTGGGAATTTAAAAATCTCATTTTTTGTGGCTGCGGTGACTCGCACCACGCATCTTACGCGCTTTCCTATGCATTCTCTAACTGGACTAAGCATCAGACACAAGGATTGCACGCCATGGAAGCCGCACGATACGCGATTCCTCGATCGAGCGGGAGCAACCATTTAGTGGTGGGTATATCGGCCTCCGGCGAAACTGCCCGTACGATTGAAGCGGTCCAGCTGGCTCGAGAATCGGGAGCACGCACGCTGGGGATTACTACCGATTCAGCTAGCACGCTTGCAGCAGAAGCTGAAAGTACGTTTGCCCTGGAACTCCCGGAGCAACCCTTCGGTCCGGGGTTGATCAGCTACCTCGCGGCGCTTTTAGCGGGATATGCGATAGGGGTCCAGAAGACGGACGCTAGTCTCCAGGAGCAGATACACAGCACCATTAGTGAGATGCCTGAAGCTTTGTCTGCGTGGATTGAAGCCCAGTCAAGAGTCGGGCAGGAAGCTGCCCAGAGAGCTGATCCGACCCAACCGATTTTGTTCGTAGGATCAGGACCTGTTCGCGGGACCGCGATGTTTGCGGCCGCGAAAGTAATAGAGGCCGCCGGCCAGCCGGCGTCATCCCAGGATGTCGAGGAATGGGCGCATTTGGAATACTTTATCGAGCCGTCTCAACTTCCAATCTGGCTCTTGGGCGCGGGTGGTCGAACATCCGGGCGCGAGCATGAAATCGTCCGGGCCGCCAAACAACTTGGCCACAACCTGATTCTCAGTGAATGGAGCTACGGCCCCGATTCATTACGTGAAGACTTAAGCGCTCTGGCCTTATGGGCTGGGCCAACTGCATATGCAAATTCGCTGATGGCGCGGATCGGTGAGCAACCGTTTCGGGAGTTCGGTGGTGGCCGGAGCCAGGAGGAAGGAGGCGGAGTCAGTCGCATTCGAACCAGCCAGCAATTGGGCTCTCTTAAAGATTTAAGCAAGTTTTATCCGCCCAACTAAAGTCTCATTGATACGCTAATCTCGCTCATGTATAATGACCGATGCAGGCAGCGTGAACGTTCCCCCGCTGCCGAGTTCTTTTGGCTGGGGATCTCACCGAATGGCGATAGCGAAAATCCTACTTATCGAGAGCGGCCGACCGAGTGCGCCCTCGTTTACATCGGCGCTCGAGAAGAAAGGGTTCGACGTCACTGTCCATCACAAGCTAGACAAAGCCATTAAGGCTGCTGTCAAGATATCTCCCGATGTCTTGATCCTTGATGCCGCCTCAATGCGAACGAGCGGCTCCCGAATGTCAAGAGCTGCACGCGCGAGCTTGGACGGCATTCCAATCATCCTCATCTCACCAAGCGGTACAAATCCTGATCCTGGGAACGGCTCTAGTGTCACGCTTGTTCAACCGTTTACGCCGCGCAAGCTGGTCAATCGCGTCATTCGGTTGTTGCCAGGCGATGAGCGCTACGTTCTGCAGGCCGGTCCGGTCAAGCTCAACCTGGCTCAGCGAAAAGTAAAAGTCAACGGTCGAGAAGCGCGACTGACTCCAAAGCAGGCAAAATTGCTCGAGCTCTTTATGCACAATCCGGGAAAGCTGCTGACTCGAAAGAAACTGATCCGGGAAGTATGGCTGACCGATTACACTGGAGACACGCGGACGCTGGATGTGCATATGAGCTGGCTGCGACATGCAATCGAGCAGAATCCAGGTAAACCCGAATTCCTACACACGATTCGGGGTATGGGCTATCGGTTCGATCTGCCCAATTAAACAAAACTAGTTAGCTGAATCAGAGCGCGCCCCGAATTCGGCGCGCTCTTTTGTTTTCCGTCATTTGCACGTGGCTGCAGGCCGAGCCCGGCCAGTTGCGAATCTACCTGACCTGGACCTGCTTCGTAACTAGACCAGTCTGTCCCTCGGAATCTACAGCATGTGCAGCAACTACGTAGCTTCCTGCCTGAGGATAGGAGTGGCCGAGCCTTGTGTCAATGCGTTCCTGCTGCCAACCTCTAACCGATTGAGCTTCGCTGCGAAACAGTTGACCGTCAAAATCCCAGTCCAGTTCAAAAGCAATTAGCGCTTCTGGATCCAGATCCGTTAGCTTTGCTTCCACATCCAAGTTCCTGGCATTGATTTCGATCCTGGGCTCTAATGCGTGGCGATCCTGGCGGGCCTTATCCACCCAGACACTGAACCCGCCGGCCTCTGCTTCAAGTAGCAAGCGACGCCGCGAGGTGTTAATCGCTAGTGGAGAGATGTCACATGCCAGCCAATCGCGACCGAGCCGTCGCGCCACAGCTATGGCTGTACCGGAGCCGCAGAAGAAGTCCGCTACAAGATCCCCGGGGTTACTTGAAGCCAGCACAATACGCTCAAGCAGCGCCTCCGGCTTCTGAGTGGGATAGCCTGTTCGTTCGTTGTGTAGCCGTGCGACGACCGGGAAGTACCACCAATCTTCCGGCACCTTGCCGCGTTCGAGATCTGGGCGCTTGCCAAAGCCGGCTTTCGAGGAAGAAAAGGTCCTAACCGTGGATGGGTCATACGGAACACGTACCGCATCCGAGTTGAAGGTGTACTTCTTGGACTTCGTATAGACGTAGATTGTGTCGTGCTTGCGCTTGAATGCGCTCTTTATCGGAGAGGGTCCGTGGTAGGTCCAAATAATCTCATTCAGGAGCTGCTCGGGACCGAATATCTCATCCAATAGGACCCGCGCATAGGCGGACGCATGCCAATCCAAATGCAGGTACAGTGTCCCGGTATCTGCCAGCAGTGCATGCATGAGGTGCAGCCGGCTGTATAGCATACCGAGATATTCTGCCCGATCATTCCATTCGTCTCGAAATCCCTCGGCTGTTTTCCAGCCTTCTGGCCGCCGCGAATCTTCCCCGTGGCCGGTTCTTGCGCGGTACGACTTTCCCGATAGAAAGGGAGGGTCAGCATAGATGAGATCGACCTTACCCTTATAGTCTTTCAAGAGCGCGCTCATCACACCCAGGTTCTCGCCTTGTATCAAGCGTTGGATTGCTAGAGAAGGGGAGCTATCTGGAAGGACGACTGCGCTCTGGACGAGCTCCATCGGAGGCGGGATGTCCACCTGCTTGCCGTGCCACTGAAGCATCGGGTCGTCAGGCTTCACGCGTCTCCAGCGCCTCGACCAAACCGAGCTTCCAGGATCTCCGGCAAACGGGGTTGGCCAATCTCTTCCAGTTCGTATCGAACGTTCTGGTACGGCTTATCCAGATCGAGCAGCTGACCAAGGTCGATCGGCGTGCCAATTACCACGACATCGGCATTGGAGGCGTTGATGGTCTTCTCGAGTTCTACCATCTGCTCACTTCCATAGCCCATAGCGGGTAGCACCGCTCCTGTCGTGGGGTAGTCGGCATAAGTCTTCGAAATGGTGCCGTGTGCATACGGACGAGGATCCACTATTTCCCCCGCTCCGTATCGACGAGCGGCAATCCATCCTGCTCCATAGGCCATCTCTCCGTGGGTGAGCGTGGGGCCATCCTCAACCACAATCACGCGTTTGCCGCGAATGGCTTCTGGATCTCCCACCTGTATTGGAGAGGCAGCCTCAATGATCTCGGCCGCGGGGTTTAGTTGAGCAACATTGGCACGGACCGTTTCAATATCCTCTTCCGCTGCGGTATCAATTTTATTGATGACGATCAGATCCGCAGATCGAACGTTGGCCTCTCCTGGATGGTAGTTGAGTTCGTGACCTGGTCGATGAGGATCTACGACAACGATTGCTAGATCGCTTTTGAAGAAGGGCAGGTCGTTGTTGCCTCCGTCCCAAAGAACGATATCGACTTCTTTCTCGGCTTCTCTCAAGATCGCTTCGTAGTCAACACCCGCATAAACCACCGCACCTTGAGCCAGGTGCGGCTCAAATTCCTCTCGTTCCTCGATACTGCATTCATGACGATCAAGATCTTCATAATTGGCAAATCTCTGCACCGCTTGCTTAGTCAGATTGCCATAAGGCATCGGGTGGCGCACCACGGCTAACCTGTGGCCAAGCTCGCGCAGGATAGCGGCTACCTTTCGACTTGTTTGGCTCTTCCCGCTTCCCGTACGCGCGGCACATACAGAGACAACAGGTTTGGTGGAGTCAATCAAGGTTGAATCCAGCCCCATGAGCCGGAAATCGGCGCCTGCGACCAGCACCCTGGAGGCAATATGCATGACATATGAATGCTGCACATCACTGTATGCAAACACGACCTGGGAAATTCGCTCCGTTTTGATCAAGCTTTCGAGTTCTTCTTCGGCGTGGATAGGGATCCCGCCAGGATAAGCCTCGCCAGCCAAATCGGCCGGATAGGTTCGATCCTCGATATTCGGAATCTGTGTAGCAGTGAAGGCAACGACCTTATAGGCCGGGTTATCTCGAAAATACACATTGAAGTTGTGAAAGTCGCGACCCGCGGCTCCCATGATCAACACTCGGTCTAGCTCCATCAATGGCCGATTTCCTCCATTTCTCATTAGTTACATTCGATCTGGGGCTTCGACGTCAAGCAGCCGCAAGCTGTTGGCCAGGGTCTGCTTTGCCGCAGCGGTGAGGCGAATTCGTGCCTCGCGCTGATCTGACCGCAAAACTGGCACCGCATGATAGAAGGCGTGAAAGATCCTCGCCAGCTCATAGGCGTAATTCGACATATGCAATGGCTTGTACTCTAATGCGGCCTTCTGAACGACCTCTGGAAATTGGGATAGGCGCTCGATCAGTTCGGATTCCATCTCGAGCAGTTCGTAGTCGAAGCTTGCTTCCTCTGGAACACCCTCGGATTTCCTCAGGATGCTGTTGGCTCTGACATGCGCGTTTTGAATGTACGGAGCCGACTGACCCTCAAGACTCAGGACGCTATCCCAGTCAAAGACGATTTCCTTCGTGTTGTCCACCGAAACTAGAGCATAGTTAAGCGCGCCCAGTCCAATCTGGCGCGCGACCTTAGCACGTTCGGGCTCGGGCAGCTCGGGATTCTTCTCCGCGATGATATCCAGCACGCGGCGATGCGCCTCTTTGACGACATCCATATACAGAACCACGTTGCCCAAGCGGGAGGACATCATTCCACCAGGCAAGGTAACGAACCCGTAGGAAAGATGATGGCTCTTCTTTGCCTGCTCAAACCCCCATAGCTCCAGAATTTTAAACGCTTGATCGAAATGCAAACTTTGGCGGACATCTACCACATAAACGGAACGATCAACGTCGTAAGCCTCGAATTTCCGTTTGGCTAAAGCCAAATCTTTTGCTGAGTAAAGCGTGGTGCCATCTTGCCGCAGGAGAACCGATGTACGGTATTTTTCTTTCTCAAGCCCCAGCTTCTCATCAATCTTCACAAATACCGGACCGTCAGGCCGCTCGTCTTCAGCTATGCCAAGAGATATAAGCTCTTCCACAATTTCCTTGGCTGGCTCATCCATATCGCTTTCAAAGAAATACACGTCGATTTCAGCGCCCAGCATACTCAGGATTTCGTGCAGCTCGTCCAGACTCCACTCGCGTGTTCTTAGCCAGAGCTCGCGGACTTCGGGATCGTTGCTGTCCCAGCGTCTGAACATATCCCTGCGCTCGGCGTCGTATTGCTCTCTTAGCTCGCGCTCCTCGGTCGTCTCCTCATCTTTGGGAGTAACCAGCATATTGGCTTCATGATAGACCCTGGCAAGCCACTGGCCTCGTTCGTGAACACCTTCTGGCTCCATTCCATGGTGGAATTTCTGATATGCCCATACACAGGTGATCACTCCCAGGCCAATATCACCTGGGTAGGAAGCCCTGATAGTTTCAAAGCCAGCGAATTCAACCAGCCTGGCGAGAGATTCTCCCAGGACCGCGTTTCTCGCGTGACCGATGTGGAAGGAATGGTGCGTGTTCGGCTGTGCGTACTCGACCATGACGCGCTCTTCTTGCCGAGCGCCTCGACCAAAGTTCTCCTTCGACTGCAGGACGAAATCGACCACACGAGTCGCATATGTGGCTGTATCGAAATATGCGTTGATGTAGGCGTTTTCGGCCTGAACGAGCTCAAACGCTGCGGGGGGAGAGATTTCTCTCTCGATAAGCTGTGCGATCTCAAGCGCGCGGTTTTGAATGTTCTTATCCTTCCCCTCAAGCGCTGCAGCCTGAAACGAAACCGCGGTTCCGATACCCCATCGTCCGCGAAAAGGAGTGGGATTCCATGATATCTCTGTGGGACAGGGAATCTCAGCTCGCTCCAGGGCTTCCCTGACGCTGGCGGTGAGTAAGCGGATTTCCGGGTCGAACATTGGGATCTTAGTGTGCAGAAGGGAAAGGGAGTGCGAAATAAAAAGACCTCGACAACCAGCGTCGAGGCCCCAGCAGGAACGGTACGATTGCCTTATCCCTTAATGAGAGCTGCAAGCTGCTTCATCAACCGACCTTTTCGCCTGGAGGCATTCTTCGAGTGAATGACTCCTTTTGCGGCTGCCCGGTCGAGCTCGCTTGCGGCTAAACGTACCGCCGCGGAAGCCGCTTCCTGGTCTCCCGATTCAAGTGCAGCTCGTGCGCTCCGTACATGAGAACGTGCCCGAGTACGATCTGCCTTGTTGCGTACTCGGCGCTTTTCGTTCTGGCGAATTCTCTTCTTAGCAGAGCTTGTGTTTGCCAATGTGCTTTCCAGTCTAATATCTTGTCTTGATCCAGCGTGCCATTTTAGCGTAGTGGCAGGCGAATGTCTAGAGATACTGAATGCTCTGATGATCCGTCTTCGACGCCCTTTATCCAGATGCTCCCGCTTCTGCCAGCGGATTGACCGCATCATTCGAATTATCCCATAGGGAGGATCACCCTGTTTGTCAGGCGGCCAGCAGTTTTAGTATTAAAGTGCGAACGAGGTCGGGGTGGGGGTGAGCGATGGAGTTGGAGTTGAGCTCGGCGTTCCGGACGTCGGAGCCGGCGTGGGTGTTCGTGACGGGGTAGGGGTTCGCGTCGGCGTCCTGCTTGCGGTCGGCGTTGGAGAAATGGTTGGGGTCAAGGTCGTGGTAGGCGTTTGCGTGGGTCCCGGAGGAGTGGGTGTTTGGCTGGCAGTCGGCGAGGGGACCGGAATCTCGCCGGTCAGGATGAGCAAATGCTCCTCAGCGGTGGCGCGGATGAGGGGATCAGGACATTCCAATCCCAATATCCATTCCCAGTTTTGCACAGCGTACTCGCTAAGCTCGTCAGAAGCCTCCGAGATGATGGCGCGCAAATGGTACCCACGTGAGGTATCCCGATCTAGAATCTCACACTCCTCGGCTTCTGAGGCGAGCAATATCGCAGAATTGGCTTGATTGAGGCCCTGCTGAAGGTCGCCCAGAAGGAAGTAGGCGTGCCCCAAGCCCAGATACATCTCGACCGTCTCTTGTCCGAATTGCAGCGCCTTGTTGAAGTCATTGAGCCCTGATTGATAGTCGCCCAGTTCTAGATTCAACCAGCCGCGACCGATGAAAGCGGGAGAATAATCCGGTTTGATTATGAAGGCCCGCTCGAGCGAGAGTGCGGCAGCCGGTAGGTCACCGGTCTCGAACTGGACGCGTCCTAGATCGCTCCAACCGCGATGATCATCACCCCGGTAAGCCACATAGGTCAGCAAGGGTTGAAGTGCCTGTTCGTATTGTTCAAGGTGTACGAAAGTACGTCCCAACAGGAAGTACCCAAATATGTCCGTCGGATCGGAGCCGCTGCCTTCGATGGCATTCTCCAGTGCATCCTCCGGATGTCCGCGATTGAGCTGGGCTTCGGCCATTAGGATATATACCCTTGGGGTTCGTACGCCAGCATCCAACGCACTTTGCATGGTCTCTTCAGTATTCTTCCATAAACCTACGCGCCGCATGAACTCAGCTTGAGCGAGATAGGCTTGGACGAGGCTGGGGTCGATCTCGAATGCCCGAGCGTAATCCGCCGGCAGATGCTGGCCGTCTATTCCATCTGGACCCTCCCGTATTACCGCGCGCTCAAGGAGCGCATGTCCACGACCCAGGTATGCGGGTGCAAATTCTGGATCCTTCAGAATCGCGCCATCATAGGACTGGATGGCGGCGCCGAGCAGAGCGCTGCGATTCTCGGCTCCCTCATCCGACATGGCATATAAACGCCGCGCCTCGCCCTTCAGATAGTAGACATCCGGAAGACTGTCATCCAGATCTAACACCTGATCGAAGAAACCTTCCGCTTGTTCGTAATTGCCGCGCTCCAGTGCCCTAATCCCGGCTGAATAGGCTTCATAGGCCGCATGCGGGGTGACACCCACGAGAGCAGTTGGTGTTGGCGTTTGGGCCACAAAGAATGCAAGGGGCGTCAGCGCGAGTTCAGTCGGTATTGCTGTTCGTTGCACGCGCAATGTGGCTGGAATTGCTGTGGCGGTCGCGGTTGGAGTTTCAGGGGTCGCGGTAGCTGCCGCGGTCAGGGGCACAAGTGACGGTGCCTGGGACATTTGTCTCGGGCCAAGCAACGGAAGAACAATGCTGACGACAAAGCCCACCACGAATAATCCGACAATTGCTGCCAGTGCAACGCCCATGGTCCGGAAGGGGAGCCGCGGAAGGCGCAGCCTTCCACCTACCGAAGCTCCGGTTGCGATGGCTGCGATCTGGCGTCGGGGAATCTTGGCCGCTGCAGCAAGTTCCGCCTCGTTGGGAGCTCGTGCTCCCATCAGGGTGAGACCCCTCAATACTGCGCGATTGGTGGGATCGAGCTTAAGTGCCGATTCGAGGCAATAGATCTTCTCGCGCTTCGACTCGACCACTGAACTCATCCATATCCAGTAATCGACTACGCTTGAATCGGTCTTGAGCAGCTTAGTCAGCAGGCTTCTCGCTCGCACCCGGTTACCCGACCGGGCAGCAGCGATAGCCTCCATGAACATGCTTTCAGTGGAAGCGCTCATGCAGCGAGCAAGTCTAGCATCTCTAAAGAAGGCGCACAACGGATCGCATGTACTTGCTGAGCTATAATCCGCGCCCGCCTATGCTTAGACTAAAATTTATCGCGCTTGCGCTAATCATCATAGGTTGCACCGAAGCGGAAGGAGTGTCGAGCCCCTCTCCTACCCAGACACTCCTGCCGCGACAAGAGCCTACTCAAACAGCTACCGTTGAGCATCAGATCGGCCCATTACAGACGATTGGACCCACCCCAACTCCACTCACGCATGTGATCGTTGAAGGCGATACGCTGCTCTCCATCGCCATACGCTATGGCGTAGAACTTCCCGATCTGTTGCTGGCTAATCCGGCTGTGAACCCCCGCTTGCTTATTATCGGCGACGGGCTCATTGTCCCTCGCTCCGGCGCGCAGGGACCCATCCCGTCGGCGACTCCCGTTCCCATTGAGCTATCTCAAATAGCGTGCTACCAGGACGTTGTGGGCGAAATGACCTGCCTGCTAACTGCATCTGTTCCCGGCGGATCCGCAGTGGAGGGAGTGGTCGCTTTGGTTACCCTTGCGGACAGTGAAGGACGAGCGCTTGAGACGGAACCTGCATTCGGGCCTATCAATCTTGTGCTCCCTGGCAAGCGAATACCGCTGGTGGCTACGTTCAGGGATCTAGGATCGCCGGTCGGCTTTGCGTCCGCCGTGGCCATCAGTGCTTTGAACGCCAGCGATATCGACTCACGCTATGCGGATCACGAGCTGCGGATTGGAAGTATCGAAATTGCTGCCGATAAGGGGAGTGTCGAAGTAACCGGGACAGTGGAATTAATGGCCGATATTTCCGGGCGCCCGATCGGATTAAGGCTGGTTGTGCTTGCGCTTGGCGAGAACAATCTGCCCGTCGGATTCCGTACCTGGGAAGCTCCGCAAAATGGATCACCGTTCGAATTTAACTTAAGTGTGTTCAGTCAGGGGCCGGCAATTATTTCGGTGGAGGTCATCGCTGAGGCACCCTATTTGCCCTAATTTGGGCCGAAAAGGACACATGTTATAATGCGGCCCTTCCCCCAAAGGAGAGGTTGCGTAGTCTGGCCGAACGCGCGCGCTTGGAGAGCGCGTGAGCCGCAAGGCTCCGTGGGTTCGAATCCCACCCTCTCCGCCTACTGCGATACCCTCGATACACAGCACATGAAGACTGAAAGAGCCTGATAGACTCCCCTGGCATGGACCTGACAACAGTACGTCGTAGCTTTCCGTCACTGATTCCTCTTATGCTTACTGCAGCCGGACTGAGCGTACTGTATTACGCCACCGCTCGGCCTGCTCTGCTGGTAATCAACGGAAAGCCCCTGCAGTTGCGAACTCACGCTCGTCAAGTTGGAGAGCTTCTTCGTGAGGCGGGGATTACCCTCGGACCCAACGATGCCCTGCTGCCCGATACCAACTCCGAGCTGATGTGGGAAGACGGAGTGCTTCCAGTAGTGGAACTGAGCCATGCTCATTCCGTCGTAGTAGTAGATCAGGGTGCGATCCATCTTGTGGATACCGCCGCAACTGATCCGGCGAATATGATCGCAAGGGAACTCTTTCCCGGAGATCGCCTCATCATTGACGGATTATCTGCAGAATCCGCTGCGCCTTCTCATATTCAACTCAAGCGCGCAGTTGCCGTGAGGATTGCGGTAGATGGGATGGAGCTCTTGCTGCATTCCGCTGCGCCGACACTCGGGGAAGCTTTGTGGGAAGGCGGCGTTCACTTATATGAGGGGGACCGGCTCGAGCCAGTTCCCAATACGCCGCTCAATGGCCCAATGGATGCCAACCTGGAGAGATCGACGCCTGTGTCGATCCATTCAGCAGGCGAAGAGATAAGCGGGCGATCGGCCGGCGGCACAGTCGAGCAAGCTCTTGTTGACGCTGGGCTGATTCTGATGGGGTTGGATTACTCGATCCCGGATCATTCCGCACCCCTGCCAGCGGATGGTCAGGTACGGATCGTGCGCGTCCGGGAGGAAGTGCAGATGGAGCAGGAGCCGCTTGCTTTCGATACGCTGTTCCAGCCGATCGATACGCTCGAGATTGATAACCAGCAATTAGTACAAGCGGGAGCATTTGGGATCACAACTAATCGTGTCCGAGTGCGTTTTGAGGACGGGGAGGAACTCAGCCGTACGCTCGAAGGTGAGTGGGTTGCGCAGGAGCCGACTCAGCAAATAGTCGGCTACGGGACCCTGATTAAGGTCCGAAGCGTATCCACTGCCGATGGCGCTCTGGATTACTGGCGAGCAGTCGAGATGTACGCCACTTCATACTCGCCATCCCGTGCTGGCGTGTCCCCCGATGCGCGCTGGTTTGGTATCACCGCCTCCGGCAAACCCCTAAAAAGGGGCCTGGTGGCCATTGACCGACGTCTGATTCCATTCGGAACAATGATGTATGTGCCAGGTTATGGGTATGCAGAGGCCGCAGATACCGGGAGTGGAGTTAAGGGCCGTTGGATCGATCTTGGATACGAGGACGATAACTGGATTTCCTGGAGTGGCTACGTCACCGTTTACTTTCTAACCCCCGTGCCCGCGCCTGACTCGATCGTATATATCTTCCCCTAGTGCCGGACCCACTTGCCGCGCGCCGGTTGCTGCGCGCATACGGAATTCGCCCCCGCAAAAAGCTTGGACAAAACTTCATCATCGATCGCGAGGCGCTCGACGAAATCTTACTGGCGGCCGAGCTTGGTGGCACGGAGACCATTGTAGAAGTAGGGGCCGGATTGGGTGCTCTCACCCGTCGGCTTTCCGTCGCCGCTGCGAGGGTCATCGCGATCGAGCATGACGCGCGACTAATTCCCGTATTGAGGGCGGTGCTGGAAGGAGTCGACAACGTGGATGTTGTCCACGGTGACGCGCTGACCATCGAACTCGCTACTCCGGACGGCTTCCAGGTTGTCGCTAATATTCCTTATACAATCACTTCGGCAATGATGAGGCGCTTTCTTGAGGCTGGACAACCTCCACGGCGCATGGTTCTCACAGTTCAATCCGAAGTCGCTCAGAGAGCTGCGGCCAAGCCGGGTGAGATGAGCCTACTTGCACTAAGCGTTCAAATTTATGGGGTGCCGGAGATCCGAGGCAATATCCCGGCACGAGCGTTCTATCCAAAGCCAGAGGTAAATTCGTCAATATTGCGCATAGACATACACGGGAATCCGGTGATTGAGGCTGAATGGATCGCCCCGGTGTTCCAGCTGGCTCGTGCAGGATTCGCTCAACGCCGCAAGAAGTTGAGGAATTCGCTGGGACCAGTGCTGGGCAAGGCTGCAAGCGAGACGTTAGATGTAGCGGGGATCGATCCATCTGCAAGGGCACAAGCGTTAAGTGTGGAGGACTGGGAGGGGCTAGCAAAAGCCGTCAAATTCATCTAGCGCTGGGAATGCTCGGAAATTCCACGCAGGTGGCCTAGATTTCAAGAATGTGAGGGTCCCAAGCCACGGTAAATGTAGGGCAAGAACCAGACTCGAATTGCGGCTTCTAGCTGAATTCTCAGAGACATCTTAGACTGGCCGATCCGCCGATCCTCGAAATAAATTGGCTGCTCTGCAATTTTGAAACCCATTCTCTGTGCAATGTACGCCATCTCAACCTGAAAAACGTAGCCTTCGGAGGTTACGCGCTCAAGCGGCATACCCTTCAGGGTCTCCGCGCGCCAGATTCGAAAGCCGCCGGTTGAATCCCGCACCTGCAATCGTAATAAGACTCTCGCATAGGTGTTTCCGAACTTTGAAAGAAAGACACGTCCAAAGCTCCAGCGCTCATCCACCCGACCACCCTCTACGTAGCGTGAACCGAAGACCGCATCCCAGTTGTCCAGCTCAGCCAGCAATTCTGGCAGGTGCGATGGCGAGTGCGAAAAATCTGCATCCATTTGCCCGATGGCCTCCGCACCATGCTTAAGTGCAACGCCGAACCCCCGAATGTATGCAGACCCTAGCCCCATTTTCCCCGCTCGGTGGACCACTGACAGCCTTCCAGCCATCTGCTCTTCGAGTTCATCCGCAAGATGGCCGGTACCATCGGGTGAACCATCGTCCACAATTATTATCTTCAGATTTGGGATGGCTGTTGCGAGTAGAACGTCTATAAGAGAGGGGAGGTTTTCTGCCTCGTTATAGGTTGGGATGACGACTGTAAGCTGCCGCATCCTAGAGCAATTTGGAGAGGTCCTCCGCTGCGCGACGCATGTCAAGAAAGAGCAAACCGAGCTTCGCCTGGTCGCGAGCCAGGACCGTCAGCACCGCCTCACGTGCAATCGACATTAGGATCACGTACCCGCTTTGGCCCCTGATGTAAACCTGATCCAGCTTGCCCCGGCCTAGCTCGGTGGCAATGCGCTCCCCAAGAGATAGCATGGCCGCCGACATTGCAGACACCCGATCTTCCTCAACATCGGAGGGCAGCGCTGAAGCCATGGTCAGACCATCAACACTGACAACCGCGGAGGCCTCGACATCTGTCGAGGAGGCCTGCAAATCACGCAGGCGATCCATCATGAGTTCGACGCGCGGCTTAGACAATAGTTGAATTCAGTTTTCGCCCGAAGGTCAACATAACAACATAATAGCGCGGGCACTAATATATCACTTCGATCTCGATTTACCAGCGGGAGCAATGACCTATTCATTCCGACAAACCCAAATACTAATCTCGATTTTGGCTCTGCCCAGAATCTTCTCCGTCCGGAGCACCGCGCTAACGAGGATGATCTGTCAGGAGCAAGCGAATAGGAGAGCGGCCGTCGACGATGGAGCATGCGATAATGCAGCAATGGCAATTATTGTTTCAGCTCATAGTTGCGGTTATACTCCCCGCTTCGAACTTGGAAATTCATGCCCGCTGAACTTGAACATCAAATCGTATTAATACTTAGCGATATCCTGCAGGCTATTGGCTGGGGCGGGGTGGCATTCATCATGGCGCTTGAAAGCGCCAATATTCCCATTCCGAGCGAAGTCACGATGCCGTTGGCAGGATGGCTGCTTGTGCAAGCTCAGGATGGAAGCGCGCTGCAGGCTATCTTATTCGGTGGATTCTGGGGTGCGCTCGGCTGTACGATTGGATCCATCGCCTCCTACGCATTGGGCGCATTCGGTGGTCGGCCATTTCTAGATCGCTATGGGCGTTACTTCATGATCAGTCACCACGATCTTGAGTTAGCTGATCGCTGGTTTACCCGTTGGGGAGAAGCGGTCGCGTTCTTCTCACGCTTGCTGCCCATCGTTCGTACCTTCATCTCATTTCCGATGGGTGTCTCCAGAACACGATTCGGGCCCTTTATTCTCTATACCTTCTTGGGATCATTTATTTGGTGCGGAGCGCTTGCACTAGGCGGCTATGCGTTTGGGGCAAACTGGGAGGAATTGCGCGCGATTATGCGACCGTTCGATATCCCAATCGCAATCGTCCTACTAGTGGGTTTCATCATCTATGTAGTTCATCACGTACGACGTGGCCGTATTGGAACCTCAGAATCGAGCTTGGCGGGAAGCCAAATCAATCCTGCCAGCGATCCTACGGTTAGCCCGAACAGCCCAAACAACCCCAAATAGCCCACCGAGCTCAGGATTTCGGGATCTAGTGAGCCTGGTCCTGTCTCAATAATTGATAGGCCAATCCCAATTGCGGCAAGGTTCCAAAGTCCATGCAACCCTACTGCCAGGAAGTATGTACCGGCAAAGAGCAGCCACCGTTTTCTTCGCACTCCTTCTGCTAATCCCCAGCATACGAGACCGGTATTGAAGGCATGGATCAGTGGCGTGCCACCGCGAGCGACCATCGTAAGCGCCCAATCTGCCCCCGGTTGGGGTAAAAAGAACGATTCAAAAAGGGCGTAGCCGGCACCTCCTAGAACCCCACCCAGGAATGCTTGGCCAGCTGTCATTGGTCTCCCGAGCAGAGGCCAGATGGTGAGGGATTTAATCAACTCTTCGATAAGCGGGACTACCCCGGAGAGTAGTCCGATACCCAACAAGATTACGAAAGGCTGCGTGAGTAGGCGCGTCATCAGGCTATGTAACTCTTCATCCGTCGCAAACTCGATGGCTAGTAGATCCTGTATGAGTGATTGACCATCGGGAGTTTGGGTCAAGCTCACGATCATAAGCAGGCCGACTGGGATTAGCGCCATCAGTTCGAGCGTCAGACTAAGAGGCGGAGTCACCCAGAGGCCGGCAAGGAAATGTGCCCAGCGGCGCCGGGCCGAAAGGAGCGGGCCGCGCGAGATTGAAATTGAGGCGACGAAAAGTACAGGAGCACTCGCAGCAATGATGTGTGCCATAGGTCCCAACAATCTGGGAAGCGTCCCGACCTCAAAGGCGAGAATGCCTAAGAACAACGCCAGCGGATAAAGCACCACTGCCAGAAGCCAAGCGGGACGTACCCTCCGCACAGCTCGATCTGCCGAGCCCCTTGCACCCCAGTAGATCGCCGGGGCGCCGAGCATTCCTACCGCGAAAAATGAAGTGGCTTCGACTCCCAATGCAATCGGCTGCTTCGCGAAAAGAGAAAACACGCTGAGGGCAATTGCAATAAGTAGGCTGACCCCGAGTCCTAGGGACCCAACGATGATCAGAATCCAGTCCCAATTGTCTCGCTTGGCAGGCGAAACAACCGGTGGGTGCTGTAGTTGGATCGATTCCTCAATCACGTAGGGTTGAGCTCATAAACTGATCGGATTGTAGCAAGGAGATGATTGAAAGCACCAGGCTTCTTGTCAGGGCGCGTGCCGGTAAGGTATGCTTGCCCAGCTTGGGGGTGGTTGAGTCCCGGTGGGCTCCCCGGTCTTCAAAATCGGTGGCGGGCCGTGAACGGGCCGCGGTGGGTTCGACTCCCATCCACTCCCGTCTTTGTAGTTATGGAGCTTTGATGGAAGCGTCGGTTGAGCGAGTAGACGACCTTGTAACCCGTATGCTCCCGATCGTCCGTGAAGTGATGGACGTTAAGCGGTGGCAGCCTGGCGGCGAAGGTCGAACCTACCGGGCCCGTTATCAGGGAAACCTGCTCATTGAGTCCGAAGCAGCATTCGATCAACTCGAGCCTCAGTTTAAGCAGGAGGGCGCGGGTCTATTCCTGCGCAAGGAAGGTGGGGTGCATGTCCTCCTCGCCGCGGGAGAGTTTCCCGAGGCGAAACCCGATCGTCTGTGGTTGCACGGCCTACTTGCTCTGGCGACCTTTCTGACGGTGCTCTATACCGGACTTGGATACGGCACATCCTATGCATCCGACAATCCGACCCAGAGCATATTAGGTCAACCGCTCGCGTTGGGTCTCATCTACACAGGAACCTTGCTTGGGATACTGGCCGCACATGAATTCGGTCACTACCTTGCTGGCCGCTTCCATAAGATGGCTGTCTCGCTACCTTTTTTCATCCCGTCCCCGCTTTTCTTGGGCACATTCGGAGCCTTCATCCGACTCAAATCGCGTCCCAGAAATCGAAAACACCTGTTGGACATGGGATTGGCTGGCCCATATGCTGGGTTGGCGGTGGCCTTACCTTTGCTATTTGTTGGGTTGAGCCTTTCCACTGTAGGTGAGTTTCTGCCAGGCGCTGGGGGAGCACTCGAGGGGAATTCGATTCTTTATCTTGCTGCCAAATATGTCGTCACCGGAGAGCTGCTTCCCGCTCCGGCTGGCTTCGAGGGCCAGAGTGAACTCATTTACTGGCTGCGCAATCTCGCGGCGGGCACAGGCACGCAATTTGGCGTGCCGTTTCCATTTGGCGGACGGGATGTCCAGCTGCATCCCATGGCTTTTGCCGCCTGGGCGGGCTTGCTGGTGACCGGAATCAACTTAATTCCAGCCGGGCAATTAGATGGCGGGCACTCGCTTTATTCGTGGTTTGGATCGCGAGTGGCTCGACTGTGGCCGTTTATCGTCGTGGGCTTCGTCATACTGATCGTTGTGTACCAGGGCTGGATCCTGTTTGCTGCCCTAGTATTCATGATGGGCAAGACCTATGCACAGCCATTGGATGATGTCACCAACCTTGACAATGGCCGTAAGGTTGCTGCGATACTTGCATTGATCGTCTTTTTCCTGACCTTCACACCGGTTCCCCTCATCGGAATCACCGCTCCCTAGACAAGCTCTTTCAAAATCTCGCCGGGCCGTTCCAGCTCGTAGCCTTCCAGTGCCTTCACCTCATTCGCAAAGTCATCACTCTTTAGGATGTCAATTAGTGGTTCAAGTAGCTCGCTTTCGTAATGTTGCTTCGGAATCACCAAATCGTAGCTCTCACTGAATAGGGGCACAAAGTCAAGATCGAGCGCGGCTGCTGCAGCCTGAATGCCCATCCCACAATCTACCCGGCCGGCGGAGACTGCCGCTGCGACAGCCAGGTGGGTGAACTCCACGCGACCGTATCCATTGATTACATCGGGGCTGAGATCGAGTTCGGAAAGCTGATAATCAAGCAACACTCGAGTTCCCGCCCCTCGCTGACGATTTACGAACACAACATCATCGCGCGCTAGATCTTTGAGATTCCGGATCCCCTTGGGGTTGCCTGGGGCCAGAATCAAGCCCTGCTGCCGACGAACCAGCGCGATCAGCATCACAGGAGTATTGGATAAATGCTTCCGAATGTAGGATAGGTTGTACTCGCCAGTTTCTGGGTCGAGTAGATGAGACCCAGCCAGGTGAGCTTCCCCGCGTCCCAGCGCGATCAGCCCACCCAGGCTCCCTACGCTGGCGGAGCTCAGCCGCGTACCCCGTATCGCCAAATGCTGAGCGAGCAGATCCAGAGTTAAATCATGGGAACCGATTGCCAGAATAGTCCGTTCGATCTCTTCTGGCGTACGGTACAGTCGAACCGTCGTGCGCGTGCCTACCTCGTAACCCTGCGTGCCCGCAGGAATACGCACCAGTCCATCGGCTCGCACAAGAGAGGTGATGACACCTGCGCCTCTTGAAAGGGGAGCGGCTACGATTCGATCTCCCACTTTACCGACTGAGACTCGCAGATACTCATCATCGCCGAGCGAAGAGTGGACCTTTCGTGTCAGTTCCGCTTCAATGTAGCGATCATCCGACTCTGTCAGTCCAAGCCAGCGTCGGATCAACGGTTGAATGAAGATCTCACCGGTCAGTGCCGCGGAGGCCGGATACCCGGGGACGCCGACGATCGGCACGTTTTTCTCGCCGTTGCCGATGATTCCAAGAATCACGGGATGACCGGGACGAATGGCCACTCCATGAACGAGCAGCTCGCCGAGCGAAGACACTACTTCTGCAGAATGGTCTTCTGATCCCGCGGACGAGCCTGCGTTGAGCAGGATCAGATCACAGTTGCTCGCTGCCTCGCTGACTGCGGAGCGGATCTCTTCAGCATCATCCCTCACGATCGGGAGCCGAATGGCTTCTGCCCCCCAATCTTCAATCTGCGCGGCGAGTACCAGGCTGTTGTATTCAATAGTCTCCCCCGGCTGGGGCGAGCTTCCGGGCGGCACCAGTTCGGATCCAGTGGGGATGATCGCTACTTTCGGCTTTCTATGTACGGCCAAGCCTGCGTGCCCACTCCCCGCCGCCGCGCCAAGATCGACCGGTCGCAATCGATGGCCGGCGGGCAGGATCATCTCTGTGGCTACCATGTCTTCGCCCATCGGGCGCACGTTGGACCAGGGATGAGCCGCAGCCCGAAGCAGGATACCGGACGCCTGCTCCCGATCCCCTGTGATTTCCACTGCTTCAATCGGCACAACAGCATCCGCCCAATCAGGTAGGGCGTCACCGGTATCTACAAATTCGAATCTGTCGTCGTAAAGATGCACTGGAGAGCGATCGCTCGCCTCAGTTGAATCGGATGCGCGTATGGCATAGCCATCCATAGCTGCTGCGTGATAATGGGGAGACGAGATCTTGGCCCAAACGGGTTCGGCGATTATCCGCCCGAGAGCCTCATCCAGAGCAACTACCTCGCTCTCGACCGGCCCCCATCGTTTTTCTCTGATTAACGCGGAACGGAAAGCTGCCCAGGCCTCATCAAACGGAATGTCCTCCAGGTAGACGGTGCGTGCAACCATGTCAGAAAAGCCGCACTTCGACTTTCTCGCCATTGTCGAGGCCGGTCGAGGCGGCTGGGATCCGGATCAAACCATCGGCGCGTACCAATGTGAAAATCAGATTCGAACGCCCAAACACGGGCTGCGCTTCGAGGCCCTCCGGAGTCACGATCAAGCGACATGGGAGCCAGTCCTCCCGACCGGCAACAGAAGAGACATTGGTCTGCAAATTAGCCCTGACGGTCGCGGTCCACTCGGGACCGTTTAGTCCCTGGAGCTTTCGAATGGCAGGGAGCACGAAAAGGCCAGCTACGACTATTGCGCTCACTGGATTGCCGGGTAACCCGATTACTGGAACGCCGTCACAGATACTCAGTATGGTCGGTTTTCCCGGACGCAAAGCAATACCATGCACCAAGATTCCAGGTGCACCAAGCTTGGCAATAACATCCGCAGTAATGTCCCGCTCACTCACCGATGATCCGGCAGTGATCAATAGCATGTGGTGTTCCGAGTGTGCTTGCTTGGCGATAACTTCGAGGTCTTCTGCGTTGTCAGGTATGATCCCGTAGCGCACCGGCTTACCACCTGATCGCTCGATAAGAGCGCTAAGCGTATAGGAATTGATGTCTCTAACTTGTCCCGGCTCGGGCACTTCCGCCGGAGGAACGACCTCATCACCAGTGGAAAGGATTGCGACCCGAGGCACCTCTGCCACTTCAACATCGGTGTAGCCGAGCGCCATCAATCCCCCGATCTCTTGAGCTCGAATACGCGTCCCAGCTCGAATCACGACCTCTCCCGGCTGAACATCCTCACCTTCCTGTAGAACATTCTGGCCAGAGGCTACCGGCTTCAATACCTCGATTTCCGTTTCGTTGACCGACTGCGTATCTTCAATCATCAGCACCGCGTCCGCTCCCTGCGGCAGCATTCCTCCGGTATGAATCGTGACAGCCTGACCATCTTCGACCGCAAGCTCGGGATCGGTGCCCATGAGGATTTCGCCAACGATTTTCAGGTAGCTAGGGGTGCTTGGGGAGGCACCGAAAGTATCTGAAGCCCGAACTGCATAGCCGTCAACCGTTGTCCTGGCGAAAGGTGGAAGAGGAGTCGGCGCAACAATATCGCGAAGGAGAACTCGCTCGCGCGCTTGCTCGGTAGAAACTCGAACGGGATCGGAACTCTGTGAAATTGCGCTTAGAAACGTTTTCAGCGCATGTTCGGGTGTGGTCAATTGCAGGAATTCGGGCATGTCAGGTTAGCAGGTAGCCTACGAGCTCCAGGTAAGCTGCGATGGCAAACACTGCGAGTGCACTAAAAGTCAAAATGTTCCATCGGGGTGGATAACCCTGCCGAATCCGGTTGAGTTGCCACATCTGCGCAGCCGCAAGCGGGACAACGATCAGCGCGCTGAGGCCAACTCTTGAGGGCAAGCCAAGCGAAAATGCGATCGCAAAACTGAGCAGTGCAAACACTATCGCCACATCATGCGCTCTCATAGCGGCCGACCAGCCAAGCCGCACCATGAGGTTCCGCTTACCATACTTGACATCATTGGCGTAATCCGGGAGCTCAAAGACGATGATCATTGCAAAACAGAGAGCGATAAGTGGAGTATTGCTCATCAAAAGCAGCCGATGAAGCTCTCCGGTCTGGAGTGCATATGCGAAGGCGGGAGTCAATCCAGCGACTACAAGCGCAACCACCAATTCTCCGTAGCCGGTAGTCACCAGTCTGAGTGGAGGGGTGCTGTAATAAAACGATCCGAAGAAACCGAGCAACAGGATTGGCCAGGCGAGTGGCGGGAACGCTCTCGTGACCAGTGCCGCGGTTGAAACTGTAGTCGCGAGTGCCAGGGAAATGATTGCCGCGTACAACGCCACGCTCCTGGGGAGACCCTCAGGACCGAGCGCACCGCTGCCTCCGGTCAAGCGTGTTCGGGAATCATTTTCCCGGTCGGCATCCGAATCGAAATACTCATTGAGATAGTGCCCCATCAGTTGCAGAAGCGTGACGATGGCCTGCCCAATCAGGTACAGCGATGGATCGATCGGACGGCCCAGGTATGCGGCAATGACAGCACCAAGAGCATAGAGCAATACACCGCCCAGGAGAAAGAGGGGTCTCGAGAGCTGAAGGAAAAGCCGCATTTGTAACACCGATATCACTTCTCGTCGCTCTCATGAGTAGCCAGGCGGAGTAATTGCGCCGGACCCCCAATTGCTCGCACTTCAAACTCAACCCCAAAAGGCGCAAGAACAAGGGTTGGTTGATCACAATTCAGCTGATAGGCGGCACCGAGAGTTGGCGATGACGGACGCTGGTCCTGCCATTGGAACTCAACGGCTCCCGCGACCAGCGCCCAAACTTCATCGGCGAACTCCCTGAGGACCGCATGCTGAGCCTGCTCCGGCGCAAGGAAGACAATTTCCGCTAAGCCGAATCTGCGCAGAAGGTGATCGCTAAAGCGGAGTACCGCCAATCTTGAACCTTCGGAATTCTGCTCGAGCTCAAGCGCTTGAATGTATAAATCGTGGATAGGATATTTCATGAAATTGAGAGAATTTTATCAACCGTCCGTGCCGGATGAATTTCAGCTTGTGGTGGGTTCCGATCCCAACAGTGGCGTCAAAGCGAAGTCTGGAGCCTATGACTGCTTGCTAAGAGCGGCTTGCATGTCCGTTACATGCTCGAAGCGATGATCAACCATTCGTCTCAGAAACCCTTCCGTTGTCAGCATCTCTCCGCTCGAATGTAATCCGACTAGGTCGAGTTCGTTGTCCTCAAGTCCGTCGAGGAATTCGAGCGCGCGCGTGTATGACTCAAAGATGACACCCATCAACTCGGCCGGCGATGTTTCAGATGCCCGTCGTACCGCTCCCCGATTCCACCTATCCAAGTCGAAGTCGGGAGGTACGGTCTGTTCCCCCGCAACCAAGCGCTTAGCTAGGCCGAGGTTGCCGCGCTCGCCGTCTGCGAGATGCCCGACAAGATCCTTGACCGTCCAGGATCCCTCCTCTGACGAGTAGACTTCCGCCGACATGTCGCTCTCGTCTAATCCTTCGAGTACCGGCCAGGTCTCTGCATGACGAGTTTCCAGGTGGTTTCGAATCGCGTCTGTGCGTTGGCTCATCCGTTACTCCCCATCCTCGTTCGCATTAGGTCAGCAAATCACCGCCATCCACTATCAGCGAGTGACCTGTGATGTATTCATTCGCCATCAGGAACACCACTGCCTTGGCAACGTTGTGGCTGGGTACTTGCTGCTTGAGAGGTATTCTACCTGTGACCTCATACCATCTCTCGTCTGGCATCCAAGGTGGCTTGAGGGTTGGGCCCGGCACTACCGAATTCACCCGTATCTCTGGCGCCAGTGCGTACGCTGCGACCTCTGTGACCATTTCTAGCCCAGCTTTACTGATCGAGTGGAGTGGAAATTCCTTCCAGGGTCGATGACCAGCAGTGTCTGATATGTTCACTACTGCTCCACCACCGACCTTCCGCATCCGGCGCGCCGATTCCTGAAGCACAAAAAAGGCGCCCTTGAGGTTCAACCCGATTGTGCTGCGCCAATCATTCTCATCAACTTCAAGCAGATTCTGACGCTCGAGAATGGCTGCCGAATTCACCAACAAATCGACTCTGCCGTATGTAGAGTCAATCGCGTGAAACACCTCATGAATGCCCTCCGATCGGGAAAGATCGGCCTGAACGATCGAGGTTCGAACGCCTAGAGACTGCAGCTCGTTTGCAGTCTCAACTGCTGCTTCCCGCGCCTGGCTGAAGTGGATCATCAGATCGCATCCCTCCTCCGCCAACGCCAGGGCGATCGACTTTCCTAAGCGGTGGGCTGCGCCAGTAATCAGAGCAATCTTTCCAGCAAGATCCAAAGGAACCTCCTTAGGCTTCGGAGATAGAGCGCGAACCCTAGATGCGGTATTCGCTCCACGATCACGTGATTCGGGGATCAGTCAGGCCCACCGACGAAACAGATTTGAAAATACCAGCCAGAGGTTTGCGGGACGCTCAGCAAGCCGCCGCATCAAGTATGGGTACCACTGCGATCCATAGGGTACATAGACCCTAACCGGATAGCGACGTCTCTGAAGTGATGCCTGAAGCTCCGAGCGGATACCGTACAGAAACTGGAATTCAAGCGCATCACGCGAGACCCCGATCTCTCGTGCGTATTGCTCTGCGAACTCAATTCGGTTCAGGTCGTGAGAGGCGACTGCGGTCAGTGGCGGCGTTCGACCATCATTGGAAACCGGAATCGCGCCCTGGTCGTGGGCTGCGTCCAGCACGATGATGGAGAGACGGTCGAAATTACCATCGATGTCTTCCTTGGCCTGGTGGGCGATCGCCTCTGGCTCCAAATATGCTCCTTTAACGATCCGCACAGTGGTCCCTGCTGCGACTGCTAAGCGGATGTCGTGCTCACTTCGAAACAAGGCAGACTGAAACACCAATCCCACATTTGTTAGCCCTTGCGCTTCCAGAGTGCGATGAATGCTCAACGTCTGATCGATGCAATCGGATTCTTCCATATCGATACGTATATACACGTTCTGAGCAGCTCCTTCGCGCGCGATTTGAAGCATGTTTTCCATGCACATCCCGTGGTCGAGAGTAAGCCCAAGCTGCGTAAGTTTGAGAGAAATATTGGAAGGTAAGTCGCTGCTGCCAATGGCCAGGATCAGCTGCCGAATGTCCTCCCGATAGTTGGCCGCTTCAGTCTCGGTGGCTGCATGCTCGCCTAGGTGCGCGAGTGTTGTGGTGAGGCCCTGCTCGCTCAGGACTCGTGCAACTTCCATTGCTTCTGAAAGGGTTTCCCCTGCAACGAATCGACGAGCCACTTTGCGCGCTAGGCCCCAGTCTTTTACAAGCGCTTGGGCCCACTTCGCCTCAGAAAGAAATAGGATCAGAGATCGGATCATAGATCCAGAGTGAATTGTAGCAAGCCTTCGCGAGCTTACTGCTATAATCCGCCGCGAGGCGTATCCTGTCCACCGACCCACACTGCGATTGCTATAGATGTCAATCGCCGTAAGATCCCCTCGCTGGACAGCCGGCAAGACTTGCCTGCGTAGCTCAATCTGGCAGAGCAGCGGACTCTTAATCCGTTGGTTGCAGGTTCGAGTCCTGCCGCAGGCACTTGCATGATGTAGGTGAACGGAGCCTTTCGGATCCGAGGACGGCTCATATTCTTTCGAACGTGGACCCCGCTGCGACGGGGTCTTTACATTAGGCGCACGGACTGAATGCCGATCTTCTCCCATGTAATGCATATACAGCGATCAGTCATCGAGCGAATTATCGGAGGAACAGCGATCTCGTACAGCAGCCTCGATCCGTGGGATTTCCGCATTCATCCAGCTGGAGCCGTTAAAGCTTGCGAAGATCCGCTGGTACCGTGGTACTATTCTTTGGGGGCCGGAGGATTCCGAATTCGGAAACAATTCCTCGTTAATCCACCGGTCAGAGGGGCAGGTTTAAGAGCCTGGAGAGTCAAGTGTCTAGTACGATTCGATTTACCTTCCTCGCACTCAGCCTCTTCGGTTTCGCCGCGAACCTCGCTGGCCTGGCATACACAGTCGCCGCCCTAGTAAACGTGTTCCTGGGCTAGCTAAATATCACCTTTCAGACACCTTTCAATTCAGTCGCAATTAAGACGATTTGTGCCATAATCCGGCTGCACCTTAACAGCGGGCAACCTCCGCTTAGGTGTTTCCACTCTCGCCTTGGTCGCCATGAATGTGGCGACCTTGTGCGTTTAATGGGACCAGAGTTCATTGCAGGTCTGAGAATCGATGGTGTAAACTTTTCCTCGTGGTTGCGAGCAATGGGAACACCCCCGTAAACGGCAAACTCGTCGTCTGTATTGAAGATGAGCAGGAAATGATCGACCTTGTTCAGCTCATATTAGGACGGCGAGGATTTGAAGTGGAAGGGGCCAATGGCGGGCTCGAAGGTCTGGAGAAGGTCCAGGAGAAAAAGCCCGACCTGGTGCTGCTAGATCTCATGATGCCGGATATGGATGGTTGGGAGGTCTACCAACGTATGAAGTCGGATGAATCTCTGCGAGAGATTCCTGTGATCGTAGTTACCGCCAAAGCGCAGTCCATCGATAAGGTTCTCGGACTTCACATCGCTAAGGTAGATGACTACATCACAAAGCCTTTCGGTCCGCAGGAGCTCCTTGAGAGCGTAGAGAAGATTTTGGGCCAGGTCGACTGATCTCAAAACGATCCGAATTCTAGCGGGGCTGCATTCGCAGCCCCGTTTCTTATTGGCATGACCTCGCTTCCGCGTTGGTGCCGCCCTAGCTATAATCGCGCTGTGAGCATCAGTAAATTTCTGGTGGTTCTGAGCCTGCTGACGGGCTCAGCATTTCTCGTCGCACAACCGGATGGGCCGGTCTATGTTGTAGAGGCGGGCGATTCCCTTTTCTCGATAGCTCAGATCTTTGGAACTACAGTTGAGGAGTTGGCTGAGGCTAATCAGATCGACGACCCCTCCGCCATATTTCTTGGTCAGGCGCTGGTTATTCCGGGCTACGAAGGTCTGGATGGGACTCTGCAATTTAATCCGGTCCGCTATGGAGAGACGTTGAACAGCCTGGCGCTCAGGTATGGCCAGCCTGTCGACCAGTTGGGACGCCTAAACCGTGTTCTCAACCCTCACCGGCTCTATTCGGGCCAACCCTTTGTATTCCCTGAACGAATCGGCGGAATGCCGACTTCCAATCGTATTTCGACACTTCATGGCCAAAGCATACTTGAGCTCTCAGCTGAAATCGGGCGAGACAGGTGGGCGCTAGCTGAAGGCAACGGGATCGAAGGAAGGGGATGGCTCGTGCCGGGCGAGCTTATCTACGCCCCCGGTGAACAGGCGGCAACGACCGCACTGCCTCCTGAATTTGGAGTGGTCACTGTGGCCCCTGAGAGCGCAACTCAGGGAAGAACCCTCACCGTCCGAATCGACAGTCCGAATGAAATATCTGGCCGTATCGGCGATCAACCGTTTTCGGTGATCCGCATTGATCAGGGAATGGCGCTTGCCTTGCAAGGCATACATGCACTGGAAGAGCCAGGTTTGATTGAACTGGAGCTGGGCTTAAGCGATGGGACGCGGTTCAGTCAGCCAATCCTGGTACGAGATGGTGGATATGGGCGAGAGTACCTGCAAGTGCCTCCTGAAACGCTCGATCCCACAAATACCGAGCCGGAAGACAATTTGATCGCCAGCATCGTGAGTCAGATAGCTCCGGAAAAGCTTTGGGAGGGATCATTCACTTATCCCTCTACATACTTCGAGACGTTTCCCTCATTTTTTGGCACGCGGCGGAGCTACAACGGGAGCGAATTCATCTATTACCACACGGGACTGGATCTCTTCGGCAGCACCACCACACCCGTACTGGCTCCAGCGCGTGGCCGAGTTTGCCGCCCGG
>JBHIBY010000001.1:0-86220 GCA_046759305.1 Anaerolineales bacterium | reverse complement strand
GGTTTTGCAGACCCCTGCCTTTCCACTTGGCTACGTCGCCACGCGGTTACGCGAAATCGCCTGCCGATCGGCAGGACGATTGCGTAACGGCCTGAGAGCGGGCGATGGGATTCGAACCCACGACCTTCTCCTTGGCAAGGAGACGTTCTACCACTGAACTACACCCGCGGCCGGTCGAGGATACCGTGAAGGAAGGGGCGAGTCAAGCACACGCTCAACGACCCCTCCGGTTGGGCGGGACACGGAGTGCTCACTATGAGACTCCAAAAGCGAATCCGATCGCCGATTGCGCTCGATTCCGTGCCGCGTAGACTTGGTGAGGAGGCGGCAATTGTCAGATCTTGACGCTCCTAATGAAACAGATTCTGCGAGAAGAACGGGTGGGATCTCTCCCACTGTTGGTTGCTCTTCGACGATCATTTTCGCAGTGGTGGCCGCGAGCGTACTGCTTATCATCCTCTCAATCGCACTCCGGGGTGAAGCCCGATTCAGCAAAGGCGATCTGGGCGAGCTGCGCCTCTGGCTGATCCGAGAATCAGCCAACCAGGGATTGGGTGTGTCCACGACTCGTATTATGGGAGGTAGTGAAGTCTCGGGTGAGGTTTGTATTCGGACCACCGCTCGGTTTTTGATGATCCGCAGCGAGCAGGAGATCGAGGATGTCGTCTACTGCGAATGCTATGTGAAACAGGGCGAAACCTGGGTCAGCGTTGGTGATTGTCCCGCGCCAAATTCATAGCTCATCAGAGGCTTGCGTATAGCCGAACAACCAATCCACTGACCCGAAGGACCGGGGTCCAATATCGCAAGGGAAGGCGATATGTCGGATAAATATCTTGATCAAATTCTGCAGGGCGATTCTATTGAGCTCATGGAGAGCATACCGGACGGGTCGGTAGATTTGGTTTTCGCGGATCCGCCCTACAACCTACAGCTCTCAAAAGACCTCTTCCGCCCGAACATGACGCGGGTGGAGGGGGTTGACGAAGAGTGGGATCGCTTCGAAGGCTTCCGTCAGTATGACGACTTTACTCGGGATTGGCTCTCCGCCTGCCGGCGTTTGCTGCAAGAGGATGGTGGGTTGTGGGTCATTGGGACCTATCACAACATCCATCGAGTAGGCGCAATCTTGCAGGATCTGGGTTTCTGGATCCTCAATGATGTACTCTGGATCAAGGCCAATCCGATGCCGAATTTCCGAGGTACGCGCTTCACCAATGCCAATGAGATTTTGATCTGGGCAAGCAAGTCGAAGAAGGCTCGCTACAACTTCAATCATCACGCCATGAAAAGCCTGAACGGGGGGAAGCAGATGCGCAGCGATTGGTACCTCCCCCTATGCACCGGTTCGGAACGGATCAAGATCAATGGCAAGAAGGCTCACGCTACTCAAAAACCGGAAGCCTTGCTCTACCGCGTTTTGCTCGCCTCAACAGATCCCGGCGACGTAGTGCTTGACCCATTCTTCGGAACAGGGACTACGGGTGCGGTAGCCAAGCGCCTCGGCCGGCATTGGATCGGGATTGAAAAGGAAGCTCGCTATGTCGATCTTGCGAGGGCGCGAATCGAGGCCGTGGAACCCGATCCAATCGATCCGGAAGTGCTCAACGTGATTCCTGACCGCCCTCCGCGCGTGCCATTTGGAAAATTGCTCGAGTCTGGCCTGCTAAAGCCCGGGGAGGAACTGTATTTCCGCGGGAATCGTTCGGTCAATGCCAAAGTGAAACCCGATGGTCGATTGAGAGTGAATGGTTTTGAGGGTTCCATTCATCAGGCTGGCAGCTACCTCTCCGGCGGGAGTCCGTGCAATGGGTGGGAACACTGGTATTACAGGGATGCCCATGGGAAACTGCGTGCGATCGGTGCTCTGAGGGAGATTGTTAGAAACGAGGATTGAGAACGAGTGGCCTCTTAGGCCTAGTGAATGAATTCGGAATCGGGCGGACTCACTGCGATCAGGGCTGATGTGACGTGACTTGTATCATCGATTCCCACCACCACGAATTCATTTTCGGGATCGTACTTGCGCACGAGTTGGTGTGCCAGGTCTAGGGCCTCGTTATCAATATCTGCGACTTCTTCAGGCATGATATAGCGGCACTTAACTGCCGGCTCTGAATCAACGTATCGACGGGAACCGGCCAAGATCACTAGTCCTCTCCCTTTCTCAGAGAACCCTTCCTTGGCGAATTGAAGCAACCCCCAAGCATTTTGGCTTATCCAGCCCTTGATCTGCTTCCAGCTCAAAGTGGGATTGCCGATCGCTAACTCTGCTTTAGTGGCTGGCACATATTCACACTAGCCCGACCGCGTTACCCGATCAATCACCTGATACTCACAAATCTCGAACGAACCACAACAGAGGGACTTAAACGATTGAACACCCCAGAGGGGGTGTTCAGGTCGGAGAGAGGTGCCGAGAGCCAGAATCGAACTGGCGACCCCTTGATTTTCAGTCAAGTGCTCTACCAACTGAGCTATCTCGGCCGGATCGGATTGTAATACGACTCCGTACCAACGGCTCATTCCTCTAATCAATAAATGGGTGCATTGTTTAGATAGGCGGCCGAAATTCAAGTGGGCGTTAGGGAAGCGAAGCTTGAAAATCGGCCAAATTCAGGCTCAGGAAATCCCAGGATCCTGAGTCGACCGGCGGAGCATCAATGAACTGTGATCCAAATACGTTTCTCTGCGAAGTTTCGATGGGACAGATTGTCCTGGTCATCTTCCTGGCCGCCACTGGAATTACGGTCTCGCTGTTTGGATTGGCTGAAGATGTACAAAAGTGGTGGAAGGAACGCACGGAAGCAGATAACTAATATCGGCCTCTAGTTGGCAAATACAGGAACCAGTGCTTCGCGCGCGGCATGTGCGATTTGCCGCAGTCTTCGACCAGTAGCTCTCCAAACACGCGCCTCTACCAATCTAAACCCAAGTATTCAAGGCTATCTCCTTGCCGCAGACGCTCGTTTTGTTTCGTGTGTAGCTGCGCGCGAAGAGAATCCGGAACCGACGCTGAAGTGCGGAGGTTGGAGAAGGCCTGGAAAGCATCTTTTGAAGATGTCCGCTGATCACGACCAAAAAGCTCAGATTCACGGAGCGACCCGAGAGAAACGCGTGGATCCCAAGCTGAAGTGGGGATGCTAGATAAGGTCTGCGCAAGTCTCTATTGAAGAAGCCCCCTGCTGGGGGCTTTGATTTTTCGATTTAGGGTACGGCTCTAGGAAAAGGCGGAACCGGCGCCGCTGCCGGGGGGTCTGGAGGGGGTCAACACCAGACTTTTTTTGCCCTAGCTGTGGTCAACCCTAGCAAGTCGTGCACCGGTCCGCGAGGTCATCCTAGCAGGACCATGTGAAAAATGACTCTACACAAGGCTTACAAAGACTAGGCTTTGAGAAGTCCCCGAGTACTGTGCTCGACTTGGTGGTGACCAGCTGTGAATCACGACGGCACGGCCGCAAAACATGATTTGCTAGAAGCGCTCGATGTGCAAATCCTGTATTTCGAGCCAGTGATCCGCGTAAGTCGGCAGCAAGCCGAAACGAATTCCCTTCGTCTCCGAGAACACTGCGTACTGATTGTCGATCCACGCCACGAAGCCCAAAGGTGGGTGGGGCGCGGCGCCCGATTTAGCTACGACCTCACCGTCAACTTCAAATACAGCCCCGTCCAAACGCCAGGTAATGCCGTATTCATGCCAATCCGTCAGGGACGAATCGAGCAATACTTCGACAGCTTCGGCTTGCTTGCGCACGAGCGGCACAATCCATCTTCGGAATAGTGGCAGGTTGCCGAGCGCGAAGGCGACAGCGGCGCCCGGTACGAGCAATGCAGATGGATATTGAATGCTGCGTAATGTGGCCGCTTTCCATCCACTTCCCGCACCCCCATCAGCGAAGGTGAAGTCATTTGGCGGCGAGCCATGAAAAAACCACATGGCCTGCGGCGGTGCAGGCAAACGCCGAAGGCTCCCTGCGCCGCTCAACGAGACTCCAAATGGATCGTTCCAGTATCCGAAGCCAAGCGTTCCCGGAGGTGAAGGATGCGACGCTCGCGCCTGTAATCGGAGAGTTGCGGGAGCGGTCCATGGGAAATCCGATCGCTTAAGCCCACTATAGTCGTCCAGTTGAGCGTCGGCGTAGCCGCTGGAGGTTGGAGGAATGGTCAAACGGAGCCTTCCTGAATCATCAATATGCGAATGGCCCCCTCCTAGAAGGTGAGGCCGAAGGCTCTCAAGATCCATGTAGCGAATTATATGATCTGAGACGGGAAACACGGAGTGCAGTACTGCGGTTATTCGCGCCTTGCCCGCCCTTTGGCCGCGGGTTGCCCTTCGGGTATAATCGCCCGACTTCTCCGAAAGAACCCATGGATATCACCTGGTACGGCCTCTCCTGTTTCAGAATTAAAGAGCGTGGATTAGCGACCGTCGTAACGGATCCCTATGACCCCAGTTTGGGCTTGCCCTCCCTCAAGTTGAAGGCGGATCTTGTTACCGTAAGCCACGATGCAGCCGGGCACAATTATGTGAAAGGCGTAAGGGGCCAGCGGCTGCGAATCACCGGCCCCGGTGAGTATGAGGTTGGCGGGGTATTCATCACCGGAATCTCAATGACCGCCGAGATAAAAGGCAAGAATGGCAGGACTTCAAATACGCTCTACGTCTTTGATTTCGACGGGCTGACTGTGGCTCACCTTGGAGACCTCTCCTACGTACCGACCCAGTCGCAAATTGAAAATCTAGGTCCAGTAGACCTTGCGATGGTTCCTGTAGGAGGAGGAGGCGCGCTCTCGCCCTCCCAGGCTGCAGAGGTAATCAGCCTTATCGAGCCCTCGCTCGTAGTCCCAATGCACTACAAGACCGGCAAAGAGAAGCCCAAGCTAGGGCAGGTGGCTAAATTTCTTTCGGAAATGGGCGTCGGTAAGCAGGAACCGCTTGTGGAACTGAAGGTGTCCAGGAGCGGGCTATCCGATCAGACCCAAGTCGTCGTGCTGGAGCCTTCGGCCTAGCAACCGGTGGACTTGGAAAGCAATTCCCACAGCGTCAAAGTGATCATGACCTGGGATATCCTCCCGGGACGGGAGCAGGAGTACTTTGAGTTCGTTGTGCGGGAGTTCGTACCGGGAATGCAGCGCATTGGTATTCAACCCACCGAAGCATGGTTTACCCAATACGGTGATCAACCTCAGATCCTGACGGGCGGGATCGCGGAAAATCTTGCTGAAATGGAAAGCGCACTCGAAAGCGAGGATTGGCGGGCACTAAAGGATCAGTTGGCCGACTATGTCACAAACTTCAGTATGAAGGTCGTGAAGGCTAGCGGCGGATTTCAAATGTAGCACCAATCGAGGGAAATCAACGGGAGCCTCCCCCATCGAGAAAGGCCATAAGCAACCGACTGGCGGTATCCCCCCTCTCATTCGCGTCTTGTCAAAACAAAAAAGGCTGTCTCGGCCATGCTTGAGACAGCCTTTTTTGTACTTATATTAAGCGCGGTCAGTCCTTTTTGTCGGAAACCTTCTTCTCCGAGCTCTCGGGCTTCTCCGTCTTTGCCTCGGACTTCTCTTTCGTCTTGGATTTTTCAGCCTTCTTGCTCGTTCCGTTGGTGCCCGAAGCCGAGCGATTATCCGTTGCGTAGAAGCCGGGTCCCCTGAAGAGGATACCTACAGGCGAATACAGCTTGCGCAGCTCGTTCTCGCCGCATTCCGGACACTTTTTGAGTTGCGGATCGTTAAAGCCCTGGCGGCGCTCGATCTGGACGCCACAGTTATCGCAACGATAGGAATATAACGGCATTGGGATTTTTACCTTACCTGTAACTCTTGTCAGACCAGCAGCCAATTATAAGCCGTTGAGCGCACGGCGAACATGACGGCTACCGCCTAATCAATTCTCGATAAGACACTGTAGCACAATCAGTGTATGAGCGACGTAAGCAATCCATCAGAACTTCTCTAAGGTATATAAGGTAAGATAGACTCAACGGTCAGTTGGCCGGGCGATCGCTCCCGATGCGATATTTCGCTCGGGGGAGGAAAGTCCGCGCTCCATATAGCAGGGTGCCGGGTAACTCCCGGGCGGGGCGACCCGCGGAAAGGACCACAGAAAACGACCGCCCCTTTGGGGGTAAGGGTGAAACGGTGGTGTAAGAGACCACCGGGGCCGGCAGCAATGCCGGTCGCCAGGCAACCCTCACCTGGAGCAAGGCCGAGCAGACGTGAAGCTCTGTACGCTGTTCATTCGTGAGCGGCGGCAGGCGGGAGGCTGCTAGTCTCCCTTGAGCGCCGGGTAGGCCGCACGAGCGGCGCAGTGATGTGCCGCCCAGATAGATGATCGCCCAAACTTGAGGAAGAAGGAAGCGCCTGTAAACCCTTCGGGGGAAGAAGCGTGCATCTGTAAACTCGGGTTGGACAGAACGCGGCTTACAGGCCGACTGCCGTTCTTCATCGGAGCCCCCTCAGAGGGGCTCCGGCCGTTAAGCAAGCGAGATTCGCGACTCCGGTAACCTTAAAGTTTTCTCACCAAAACCCTCCCAACCCATAAGTGCTGCGAAAACCCCCATATGAAGGGGATGTCCGTCCATCCCACCCACAACTTAGGACTTTAGTACTCAAACTGAACTTGGCTTGCTTATTGCAAGGGTGGGGACACCTGGTGTATTATGTGGGAGCTTGTGGGGGATTGTGGGGGAACGTGGGGCGCCGGTCCGTCCGGCGTCCCAGCCTTAAACCCACTTCCGAACGAATGTTCTTAGGTCAATACAAGTATACCACCGACTCGAAAGGTCGGCTAACCATCCCTGTACGCTTCCGGGCCGCTTTGGCTTCGGGAGCATTCGTCACGCAAGGATTTGACCGCAACCTGATGGTCTACACCTCTGATACCTTCGACAAGGTGTCCCAGAAGGCTGCTGCATTATCGGCAACCGACCCTGGTGCGCGCGATGTGAAGCGAGTAATTTTTGGACGCGCGGGAGAAGTCTCGCTCGATTCGTCAGGCCGCATCCTGCTGCCGGACTTTCTGCGGGACTACGCTGGGATCGACGGGGAAGCCGTCATATTGGGTGCCGGCGAATATTTCGAGATCTGGGAAGCTAAGCGTTGGGACCGTCAGGAGCAATCCGTCACCGATTCAGATGCCAACGCGCAGCGCTTTGCCGATTACGACTTGTCCACGGGGTGAGACGTATCCATATCCTTCGAATCGGATCCGCACACCCCCGTACTTTACAAAGAAGTGCTTACTTCTCTGCTGCCGATCGAGGATCGGCGCCCTTCGCCTTCGAACGCGACAGGAAGGGTTGGGAGCCAGATCATCGACGGCACAGTCGGTGCCGGGGGACATGCAATGGGGGTCCTCGAACACACCGCGCCCAAAGGCGAGCTGCTGGGCCTGGACCGAGATCCGGTCGCACTGCCGCTGGCCCAGCAGCGCCTGGCGCGGTTTAGAGGGCGAGTACACCTGGTGCAAGGGTCGTTCCGCGATATCACGACCCACGCTTCGGCGATCGGTTGGGAAAGGGTCGATGGCATACTGCTCGACCTGGGGGTCTCTTCAATGCAGCTATCCGCGCCTGAGCGTGGTTTTTCCTTTCGTTCCGAGGGTCCGCTGGATATGCGGTTCGATCCGGGTCAGCAGCGCACTGCCGCAGATCTAGTGAATGATCTGCCCGAGGCTGACCTTGCAGACCTGATCTACGAATTTGGCGAGGAACGGAGATCAAGGCGGATCGCAAAGGCGATCGTGAAGGCACGTCCAATTGAGGACACCGATACGCTGGCGGAAGTGGTTGCCCGGGCCGCCCCGACACGATCGCGAAGAATCCACCCTGCGACTCGAACTTTCCAAGCATTACGCATCGCGGTCAACGATGAACTAACCGCGATTCAGGAGGCACTGCCGCAATGTGTCGAGCTTCTAAGGCCAGGCGGCAGGTTGGTGGTCATTGCCTTTCACTCGCTGGAGGATCGCATCGTGAAGCATTTTATGCTGGCGGAAGCAAAGGTACCAAGCCTTCGATTGACCCATAAGCGCCCTATCCGGGCTACCGAGCAGGAAACGGAAATCAACCGGAGGGCGAGAAGCGCGCGGCTGCGTACTGCGGAGCGTGTTTAGGGCGTAGTCCTTTGGGGTCAAACATAGGTCATTTCCCCTTTGCTGCGCCGTGATGGCATGAAGCTTGCAGATTGTTTCGAGAGACCCTATGCCTCAAGCATTCAAACAAGCCCCATGGCGGCTTCAGATCCTCAGCACCAGCCGGACGGCTCTCTGGATCGTGGGGCTTGTCGTTTTGGGCGGCGTTTACCTTGCGGTCAATGCCAAGGTAGCCAGGGCAGGTAGGGAGCTACTAGTGTTGGAGCGCCGTCACGAATCGCTGGTCCGAATCAACGGCGAACTCAACGCGGCCTACGCCGGGCTCGTATCTCCTGACGCCATGATAGAGCGAGCAGCCTATCTCGGCTTCCGGCCTGCACTCCCGACAGAAATCCACTATCTGACTGTTGAGGGATTCGAATACTCACATGAGTTTGAAGCCCCGCGCCCCCTGACTTCTGAGGATGAGCGAGAGGGCATGCTCTCACCGAGCTACACAGAAACACTCGGCGAATGGCTGTCGCGTTTCGCGTTTGGGGGCAACCCATGAAGCTTTGGAAGCGGAAGCGACGCACCGATCCCACCGGTGAGTCGAAAGCCGAAACCGCCGCCGAGCAAATGCAGCCTCTAAGGCAGCGTTCGGCCAAACCTACCAGCCCCCTTGCAGCAAGCGGCAAGATCGGCGCGAGCTCCTTCCGTGGAGTGGATCCGCCCAATCCGGAGTCGCATGGCAAGCTCAACCCGGTATCTGTCAGGCGTATCAATGCGGTGACAATCGGGATGGGCTTTATGACCGTTGGGTTGCTCGTGCAGCTGATCCGTGTGCAGTTTGGAACCTATGCCCCCGTATTTGCTGCCCGCAAGGAAGTTGGCGCCAGCCGACTGGAGCATGTTATTCCTGCGCGGGGCCTGATTTACGACCGCGACGGCCGCTTGTTGGCGGCCAACGCCACCTCGTACGTAATGGAAGTCGAAACCCGGCAGCTTACACCTGCCAGCCGGCAGGCTATCCCAGAAGTTCTCTCGAAGGTGCTCGTGCTGCCGCTGGGTGATCTTTATAGCCAACTCAACCAGGATTGGGCGGCGCAAGGCCAATTCCGCATTCGCCTCACCCATTTGGATGAAGCGGGAGAGCCCTTGCCGATCAAGGTCGATAAGTACGTTGCAGTCGTGCTCAATGAGTTTCTGGCCGACCCATATGCCCCGGATCTCAGCGGATTATCCCTGGTGCCCAATCCCAAGCGCGTCTACCCCAACGGCGAGCTTGCCGGCCATGTGCTCGGATTCGTCAACCAGGAAAACGAAGGGTTTTTCGGTGTGGAGGGCTACTACGACGAATGGCTCTCCGGCAAGCCGATCACGATCGCTCGGCCGATGATCCCTCCTGAGGCGCGTGCCCAACCTAACCCACCGGCGGGCGTCAATCTTGTGCTCACGTTGGACATGGACATTCAACAGATGGTCGAGCACGAACTGCAAGCGGCAATTGAGAGCTCGGGTTCGGAGAGTGGCGAGATTATCGTCATGGATCCCCGCAACGGAGAAATCCTGGCGCTGGCGGCCTGGCCGAACCTGGATCCAAACCAATACGAACCGTGGTTGGTCGAAGAAGACGGTCTGGAGCCGGTAATCACTCCCGCGGTTGGCGCCATGTACGAGCCCGGTTCAACATTCAAAGTAATTACTATGGCATCCGCACTCGACGCGGGGGTTGTGGATCCCGATCATGAATTCATTGACACCGGTGAGATCGAGGTCGGCGGCAACCTTATTCGCAATTGGGACGGTGATGCTTGGGGCCCGCAGACTATGACGGGTTGCATGGAGCACTCCCTCAACGTTTGTCTGGCATGGGTGGCTTCAGAAAAGCTGGGCGCCTCCACGCTGTACAGCTATCTACGCGCTTTCGGCGTCGGCCATCTGACCGGAGTAGATCTTTCCGGGGAAGTCACCGGACAGTTGCGTACACCCCGCCATCCCGATTGGACCGAATCCGATCTGGGCACCAACTCATTCGGACAGGGAGTTTCACTCACTCCGATGCAGTTGATGGCGGCCGTCGGCGCAGTAGCCAACGATGGAGTCATGGTTCAACCACACATCGTACGCCAGGTGGTCGGCCCAAACGGCGCCTACTCGCCGAAGACGATCGTCCTTGGCCGACCAGTGACGCCTGAAACGGCCGAGATGCTTACCGAGATGCTCGCGTCATCTGTAGAAGGTGAGACAGTCTACGCAAGTCTCGCCGGCTATCAGCTGGCAGGAAAGACCGGAACCGCTCAGATTCCCGGGGACTTCGGCTACGACCCTCGGTGGACGATCGCTTCCTTCATCGGATGGGGCCCTATTGAGGATCCGCAATTCCTTGTGCTGGTCAGGCTTGATAGGCCGGAGATCTCGCCGTGGGGCTCCGTTGTAGCTGCGCCCGTGTTCCAGAAGGTCGTGCGTCGTCTGGTTGTATTCCTTGAGATCCCCCCAGAAGTGGTCGCAGGATGAGAGCTGCCGACACGATGGAAAAGACTGCCAACGATTCCGCATCCAGTGAGGAGCAGCGCTTGCTGACCCTCGCTACGGTCATTGAGGCTATCGCTGGCGCGCGGCCGGCAGGCTACCAGGACATCATTTCAGATGCCGAGATCGATTCACGGCTGGTGACCCCAGGATCGCTCTTTGTGGCGATCAGCGGCGAAAGCACAGACGGTCACGAGCACCTATCGGAGGCATTTGAGCGCGGCGCCAATGCAGCGCTGATCGATCATGAGGTCGATCCCGAGTTTCATGTGATCGATCTGAGGCGCGGGTCAGAGTGGGAAGCCGTTGAACCTCCGCTGTGTCTGAGGGTGGAAAACACTGTGGAGGCTCTTCAGGCATCAGCCCGCTACTGGCGAGAGCAACTCGAACTCCGGGTGATCGGGATCACAGGGAGCGTTGGGAAATCCACCACCAAAGAGCTTGCTGCGGAAGTGCTCCAGCAGCGTTATCAGACTCATAAGAACGAGGGAAATCTCAACAACGAAATAGGACTGCCTCTAAGCGTGCTGAAGATCAGCCCGACGGATGAGCGCACGGTGCTGGAGATGGGATTTTATGTACCGGGTGAGATCGCACTGCTCAGCGAAATCGCAAAGCCGCAGGTCGGCGTGATCACAAACATCAGTGAAGTGCACCTTGAGCGCGCTGGAAGCATGGAAGCCATCGTTAAGGGCAAGCGAGAGCTGGTGGAGAGCTTACCACCGGATCCTCAAGGGGTAGCCATCCTCAATATCGACGACCCGCAGGTGCGAGAGATGGCCAAGCACACGGATGCGCGTGTTTTCTACTACGGGCTTTCGCCAGAGGCCGACCTCTGGGCAGGCGAAATCGAGGGCTTGGGGTTGGCCGGCGTTCGATTCGAATTTCACCATGAAGGAGACGCCCTCAGAGTACGTGTCCCGCTGCTCGGTCGGCATTCGGTTCACACCGCGCTGCGCGCCGCGGCGGTAGGACTCACCGAGGGTATGTCGTGGGATCAGATTCTGTCTGGGCTTACCCAAACCCAAAGCCAACTTCGTCTGGTTGCGGTCGATGGCCCCGGAGGGTCACTGATATTGGACGACACCTATAACGCAGCCCCAGCATCCGTAATAGCTGCGCTCAATTTATTGGAAGAGCTCGACGGCCGACGTATTGCCGTTCTGGGAGACATGCTGGAGCTCGGCGAGTTTGAGGAGCGCGGCCACCGCATGGTAGGCGCTCGAGCAGCCGAAGTGGCTCAAAGCCTGATTACTGTCGGTGAGCGTGCTCGGTGGATTGGGGAAGAGGCCGTACACGCAGGATTACCTGAAGCCGAGCTTACGACGCTCTCAGACAGCGATCAAGCCGTTGAGCACCTGCGACGTGAGATCGGAAGCGGAGACATTGTGCTCGTTAAGGGATCGCGCGGGATCCGCATGGACAGAATCGTGAGTGAGCTCGAGGTATCGGATTGAGCCAGGCCGCTGCTGCACTCTCTCTTGGAGGAATCACATTTCTTCTCACAGTGATCTGGGGCGGGCCTTTCATACAGGTCCTGCGCCAGCTCAAGATCGGCAAGCAAATTCGCATCGAGGGCCCGCAGCGGCACTTTACCAAGCTGGGCACTCCGACCATGGGCGGATGGCTATTTGTAATTCCAGTCCTGCTGATCACAGGGATGCTCAATCTGGTCTCGATCGTCAGCGAACTGAATGTGCTTGGCCGCTCGGTGCTGCTGCCACTGGGGGTCATGCTCGCCTTCGCGCTCCTGGGAGCCGCAGACGACTGGATGGGCGTACGCAGTGGACGAAGGGGGCAGGGGCTCAGGGGACGCTGGAAATTCCTGGCTCAAACCGCTCTGGCACTCGGCGCGGCATTCGCACTGAAATTTCTCTTGGACGCACCCGATCTCTTCTTGCCAAACATACCGGAAGAGGTTCCGATCGGAGTTTTATACGTGCCGATCGCAACGTTCGTGATCGTGGCAACCACGAATGCGGTCAATCTGACCGATGGCCTGGACGGACTCGCCGGCTTGATCGCGGCTACGGCCTTCGCGGCCTATGGGGCAATTGCACTGCTGCAGGGACAGACGTTCTTGGTGCGCTTCTGCTTCACCGTGGTCGGCGCAGTTTTCGCTTTTCTGTGGTTCAACGCCCATCCTGCCGAACTCTTTATGGGGGATGCAGGAGCTCTTTCACTTGGGGCAACGTTGGCCGTGGTTTCGCTGATGACCGGCCAGTGGGCGCTGCTTCCCATCATCGCCATTATCCCGTTTGCCGTGACCGTCAGCGTGATCCTTCAGGTTGCCTACTTTCGATTAACCAAAGGGAGGCGACTGTTCAAAATGGCGCCGTTACACAACCATTTTGAACTCAGCGGGTGGAGCGAAACCCAGATTGTGCAGCGATTCTGGCTAGTAGGACTCATGGCGGCCGGAATTGGAATCGCCCTGGCATTGATCTAAGGAGTCTGCGATGGAAATTGGAATGCTTTGGTACGACGACAGCCCGATTGCACTCAAGGACCGCGTAAAGCAGGCGGCCGGGTACTACAACGAGAAATATGGCCAAAAGCCTAACCTGTGTTTCGTGCATCCCGGCATGCTCAACACAGACGAGGGAGCGGCTAACGGCGTGGTGATCCGGAGAAGCAAGGGGATCATGCCGGGCCATTTCTGGATTGGGGTTGAAGAAACTCAGCGGAAAGCGAAAGGAAACCGGAAAAAACCAGCCAGCAGAAAATCCGAGACCAAGCCGAAAGCGAAGGCCAAGTCAGCCGCAACGGCTGCAAAGGCGAAAGTGTCAGCCAATGGCAAATCGAAGACCAAAACCGAGTCCAATGCGAGATCAACCACCAAACCTAAAGTAAAGGTGAAATCAACTACCAAGCCCAAGGCTAGATCATCTGCCAAAGCGGCAAAGAAGTCGAAGTCTGCCTCCGCCTCGGTAAAGCCAAAGACCAAACCAAATTCCGCCTCGAGGAAATCCAAGTCCGCCGCGGCGAAATCGGCCTCGGCTAAGCAAAAGGCCAAGCCCAAGAAGCGGACTCAGGCTTATCTAAAAAAGAAGAGCGGCTCGAGAGTCAAAAGGGCCAGCAATCCGAAATCAAAGGCGAAGGCCAAAGCCTAGTGTCCGTGAGCTGATGTGGAGAGTTGGGAGGGTGTGCGGGTTGTTGTCTTGGGTCTTGCCCGGCAAGGGAAGGCACTCACCCGATATCTTGCAGAACATGGCGCGGAAGTAGTAGCGAGCGATTTGAAACGAGAAGATGAATTGCCACTAGATGAGCTAAGCGACCTGGAGGTCCATTTCGAGCTTGGTGATCATCCGCAGGAACTCCTTGATGAGGCGGACCTGTTGTGCCTTTCCGGCGGTATTCCCGCCGATCTGCCGCTGGCACAGCAGGCTCGTCTCCAGGGCATCCGTGTAGCCAACGATTCGCAGCTGTTTCTAGAAAACAGTCCAGCGCCGGTGATGGGGATCACCGGCTCCGCCGGCAAGACCACCACGACCGAGCTTTTAGGCAGAATGGCGCGCGCGTCCGCTGAAAACACCGGACGGACTGCCTGGGTGGGAGGGAACATCGGTCGACCATTGATTGCAGATCTCGATGAGATTGAACAGGACGACCTAATCGTGATGGAGCTTTCATCCTTTCAACTGGAGCTGATGACCGCCAGCCCGCAGATTGCAGCTGTGCTGAATCTGACGCCGAATCACTTGGATCGACACCGAACGATGGAGGCCTATTCGGCTGCTAAAGCAAACATCCTCAATTTCCAGCTCGAAACCGATACGGCCGTGCTCGGTCGCGGAGATTCGGGCTCATGGGGACTGCGCAATTATGCCCAAGGACGTGTATTGGGCTTTGATGTCCGCCCCTTTGAGGGAGAAGGCACCTATATCGAGGGAGGCCAGGTTCGACTTCAGATGGATGGGGAGGAATCCAAACTATTCTCGGTTGGTGCAGTCGAACTCCGTGGTCCGCACAACCTACTGAATGTTCTGGCCGCGTGTGCCATCGGAGGGGCAGCTGGGATTGAGCAGCAGGCGATGCTGGCCGGCGTCGAAGGCTTCACAGGCGTGGAGCACCGTCTCGAGTTCGTTCGCAATGTTGCAGGCGCCGATTGGTACAACGATTCAATTGCTACTTCGCCTGAGAGATCGGTGGCTGCCATTCGGTCCTTTGGTGAACCACTCATATTGCTTGCAGGCGGCCGGGATAAGGACCTGGACTGGAGCGAGTTGATCACGTTGATCACGCAGCGCATTGACCATCTGGTGCTCTTCGGAGAGAGCGCGCCCATGATCCAAGAATTGATGCATAAAGCTCCTGGAGAACGTCCGTATTCCCTGGATATGGCAGACGGCCTTGAACAGGCCGTGCACGCTGCGGCAGAGGCTGCGGAAGAGGGCGACGTGGTGCTGCTTGCCCCCGGAGGAACAAGCTTTGACGAGTTTGTCGACTTCGCGGTAAGGGGCGAACGCTTCAAGGATCTGGTGAACAGCCTATGACACGCCGATTCCTTCTAAGCACCGATCCCTGGCTGCTGCTTCTTGTAGTCGTGATGATCGTGGTTGGTTTAGTCATGGTTTATTCCGCCAGCTGGGATGTTTCATGGCGCCTCCATGATGATCCCAATGAGCTTTTCCGCCGCCAGCTCGTCAATCTGGCGTATGGATTGGTCGTGCTGGTGGCCGCGATGTCCTTCCCCATTCGTTGGCTGCGGAAGTTAGCGCTTCCTGTCATCGGGTTTTGTATTCTGGCGCTGCTGGTGGTGTTGATTATCAACACCGGTGATGGACCTCGCCGAGCCATCTTGGGAGCCTCCGTCCAACCCTCCGAAATGGCTAAATTGGGGCTCATCATCTACCTGGCGGTCTGGATGGAATCAAAGGGATCCCGACTGTCAGAGTGGGGCTACGGCTTCGTTCCTCTCATGATGATCATTGGCCTCATAGGCGGCTTGATCCTTCTGCAGCCCGATTTGAGCGCCGTGTTGACCATCGCGGTTGTGGCCCTGACGATGTTTTATCTGGCGGGTAGTCGAGCTTCGCAAACGCTTTCTATCGCGGCCGGCAGCGCGCTCGTCGGATACATCTTGGTCCGCCTCACCAACACTGGCCGTGCGCGCTGGGACGATTATCTTGCAGGGTTGGTGAATATTGAAGAGGCCAGCTATCACGTTCAACACTCGTTGCAAGCATTCTTTGCCGGGGGACTGATCGGAAGGGGCCTCGGCGCCAGCCGCGAGAAATTTGGATTGCTGCCAGCGCCGCACACGGACAGCATCTATGCAGTGCTGGGTGAGGAATTGGGACTAGCCGGGGCGCTATTTGTCCTGCTTCTGTTCCTCGCCTTTTTAAGACGTGGCTTCAAGGTCGCCACAACGGCGGATCATCGACTGGCCTCGCTCCTGGCAGGGGGAATTACGTTTTGGATCGGTGTGGAAGCGTTTGTGAACATGTCGGTGCTGCTAGGCATGCTGCCGTTTGCTGGCAATGCGCTTCCATTGTTCAGCTTCGGCGGCTCAAGCTTACTGGTAAACATGGCGGGAGTTGGATTGTTGCTCAACGTGTCTCGTCAAGCGAAGTCGAAGCCCAAGAAAGCCTATGTTTCGCCTATTGGTGTCGGCAGGCGGGACGGCCGGCGGCGTGTATCCCGCCTTGGCCGTCGTCGCCGCGCTCAGCGAGCAGGCTGAAGTGCTCTGGGTCGGGGGAAGGGGCGGTATGGAGGAACAGCTCGTGCCGCGTGAAGGTTTGTCCTTCGAGGCAATTCCCGCAGCCGGAGTGCATGGAGTTGGATTCAAAGCTTTGCCTGGGAATGTCATTCAGTTGGCCAACGGATATCGCGCTGCGCGCCGTATCGTGCGAAGCTACCGCCCGGAGGCAATGCTCTTCACGGGTGGCTATGTCGGCGTTCCAGTAGCGATGACAGGCGCTGGGGTACCCAAAATCTCCTTTGTTCCGGACCTGCAACCCGGGCTCGCATTGCAGATAACGACTCGCTTCTCAGATATCGTGGCTGTCACTGCAGAGGCCGCTCGGCAAGACTATGGAAGCAGGCGTGTCGTCGTAACGGGCTACCCCACAAGACCCGAGCTCGTGCCCAAAGAAGCGCAAGATGCTCGCCTCGCGCTGGGCTTGGACCCGGAACGAATGGTCGTGTTGGCTTTCGGCGGTAGTCAGGGGGCACGTTCGATTAATGAAGCTCTGTGGCTGGCGTTGCCCGGGGTCCTGGGCATGGCCCAGGTCATCCACATAACCGGGCAGCTCGATTGGCCACGAGTCGAGGACGTCAAGGCAGAGCTTCCAGAACGGCTGCAGAACGCGTATCACCCTTATAGCTACCTCCACTCTGAAATGGGTCTTGCCCTGTCTGCCGCGGATCTGGTGATTTCAAGAGCCGGGGCAGCCACGCTAGGAGAGTATCCACTCTACGGCCTGCCTGCGATCCTGGTTCCCTACCCGCATGCGTGGCGGTACCAGGCCACGAATGCCCAATATTTGGCAGACAACAGCGGTGCGGTCGTTGTGGAGGATCAAAGTTTGGCACGAGACTTGCTCCCTACGGTGCGGGGGCTGCTGCAGGACCCCGTTCGCTTGCGCGGCATGGCGGAGGCGATGAGTGGAATGGCAACTCCAGGCGCCGCGGAAGCCATCGCTTCCGAGGTGGAGCGCGCCGCCATGGCCGGGTCAGCAACGGGGCGCAGCACCCCTGATGAGAGTTCCTCGGGCGAGCGTGCGTCGAGCGAAAGCTCGGCTGATCACACAGCAGAGGGGGACTCGAAGTGATCAGCCTGACTGTCCTCTTCGGACTGCTCGTGATCCTCTTCGGCGTCATCGGCGCCATGAGGGGTTGGGCGAAGGAACTCCTGGTAACGAGCGCGGTCGTGTTGGGCTTGTTCCTTAACAGCATACTGGCTACCTACATCCAGCCTTATCAAACGCTGATGGCTACGGCGCCGCTCGGGACGGTCTTTGCCGTACAGTCAGGGCTTCTCCTGTTGCTGGCGTTTTTCGGATATCAGACGCCGAAGCTCCAGGCGCTCCAGCCGAAGTTGGTGCGAGAACGCTTTGAAGAGATCTTATTGGGCGGATTTATGGGGTTGCTTAACGGTTTCTTGATTGTGGGTTCGATCTGGTTTTATCTGCATCAGACAGGCTATGCAACGACGGACCTGGTGATCGCACCAGAAGGTGAACTTGCAGAGCAAATTGATGGACTCATGGCTTATTTGCCGCCGAGCTTGCTGCCCATACCGCATGTGTTCTTCGCGGTGGGGGTCGTATTTGTCTTCATCATCGTCGTTTTTGTATGAGTCGGAAGGTACATGTAGTGGGAATTGGCGGAGCAGGAATGTCAGCTATTGCGAGGGTCTTGATAGAGCGGGGTGAGCAAGTGTCAGGCTCGGATCTGACAATGTCCCCGTTTGCCGAGGCCCTTGCAGAGTCGGGCGTGTCAGTCACGATCGGCCACAGCGCGGGTGCGATCGCGGGTTCAGATCTGGTGCTGGCTTCATCCGCCGTGCCGGATTCCAATGTGGAGCTCGCCGCGGCCCGAGAGAACGAGATTCGAGTGATGCGAAGGCCCGCATTTCTACCTGAGCTGGTCGAGGGTTATCGAACGGTTGCTATCGGCGGCACGCATGGCAAGACCACTACGACCGCCATGGTTGCCTGGATCCTGGACCGAGCCGGCCTGCAGCCCAGTTTCATCATAGGCGGAGTGCCAACGGATCTCGGCATCAACTCCCGCCATGGGAGCGGAGAGCACTTCGTGATCGAAGCCGATGAGTACGATCGGGCATTTCTCGGGCTTCACCCGGCGATCGCAGTTATTACCAACGTGGAACACGATCATCCCGATGACTATCCGAGCTTCGCGACTTACCGAGACGCTTTCAAGACATTTGCCTCTGGCGTTCAGGAAATCATCATCGTTGGAGCGGACGATCCGATTGCTACGGCGATACCTGCAAACGGCCTGACGCGCATCACATATGGCTTGAACAAAGAGGCAGATTGGCGCGCAGTCGATATACGCGAGAACGACGCGGGTGGCCTCGATTTCGTTGCGGTACGCGGCGATCGTACAACGGGCCTCGTTCGACTCCGGCTGCCGGGCGAGCACAACGTACGCAATGCCCTGGGAGCCCTCGCCGCGGTGCAAGCGCTGAAAGTCGATTTTGCCACCGCCCGAGCCGCCCTGGCAGATTTCCACGGCGTGGCTCGCAGGTTCGAGGTTCTGGGCGAGATCGAAGGCGTCACGGTCATCGATGACTATGCCCACCACCCAAGCGAGATCCGGGCCACCCTGGCGGCCGCGCGGCAGCGCTACGGTACAGAGCAGATTTGGGCCGTTTTCCAGCCGCACACTTATTCCCGCACCGCGGTTCTCTTCGATGCACTGGCCGAGTCCTTTAATGACGCGGATCATGTCATCGTGACCGATATTTACGCGGCTCGCGAAGAACCCACCGTTGGGATCTCAGCGGATGATTTAGCGAACAAGATTGATGGCCCAGACATTCGGTACATAGCGGATCTTGAAGATGTATCGAAGGAACTACTGGCGAATGTCAAACCAAACTCAGTGATTGTTATCTTGAGTGCCGGCGACGCCAATCGCGTTGGACGGCTTGTGCTGCAGGGATTATCGCAAGGAGGTTCAAATGCTTAGATCAAACTCGTCGCGCAGGCCGCTGGAGCAAGATCGCAAAGTTGAGCTCAAGATGCGGATCGCGCTCAAGCGTCTGCACGGACAAATGCCTTCCAGGAAGTTGGCCCTGGATCCGGACGAAGCGCCGGAACCCGAGGTGTTGGGCAAACTGATCAAAGCAGTTCGCGATCTGTGATCGTTGTCGAGCGAAGAAATGCACCGTGCGTTTCCAGAGAACTTGCTGGAAAACGCACCTCTCGCGCAGTACACCGCGGCTCGCATTGGAGGGCCGGCACAGTATTTGCTGACCGTGCATTCCGCGGGCGAGCTGGCGAAGGCTGTGGAGCTGCTCTGGGAGATGGGTCGTGAGTTCCGTGTGCTCGGTGGAGGTTCGAACGTGCTTGTGGCCGACAAAGGAGTCTCTGGTGTCGTGCTGCTAAACCAGGCCAAGCAAGTGAAATTTGTGGCCGATGGGGTGAGGGCTCTTTCCGGTGCATCGCTCAGCTCAGTCGCTCGCCGCGCGGTGGACAGAGGGCTGAGCGGTATGGAATGGGCGGCTCCTGTGCCCGGAACCATCGGCGGAGCCATCGTGGGGAATGCCGGCGCGCATGGAAGCGATACTGCCGATTCGCTTGAGACGGCCGTCGTCATCCACCGGGAGCAAGGACGGGCAGTGTGGTCACCGGAGCGATTGGAGTTTGGATATCGAACCAGTTGGTTCAAGCGCAACCCCGGCGAGGCGGTTGTCGAGTCCGGCCAGTTCCACCTGGAACCGTCGGATCCAGTTGAAACGCGCGGCAGGATGGAGGAGTTCATCGACTATCGCCAGCAGACACAACCCACGGGCGCCAGCATCGGATCCATGTTTAAGAACCCGCCTGACGCCCACGCCGGCCGGCTGATTGATGCGGCTGGGTTGAAGGGAGAACGGCGCGGGGAAGCCGAAATCAGTGACAAGCATGCCAACTTCTTCATCAATCGCGGCGGGGCCAGCGCAGCAGATGTTTACGGATTGATCCAGCTAGCCAGGCAGCGAGTGGCTGATGAATTCGGAGTGGAATTGGAGTTGGAAGTAGAGCTCATCGGTGATTGGGAGGGGAATGGCTAAGCTCAGCCTTGCTGTCTTCTTTGGAGGGCGGTCGGGGGAGCACGAGGTTTCACTAATGTCTGCCCGATCGGTTCTTGGAGCTCTGGATCAAGACAAATACCAGGTGTATCAAGTGGGAATTACCCACGATGGAGATTGGTTGACTGGCGAGGATGTCATCGGCGCTTTTGAGCGCGGAGATACCAACAGCCTGGACGCAGTGACTCTGCTCCCAGAGCCGTCGGATCGAGGCATGTATGTGCGCGGGGAGGGCGACAGCCTGTCAAAGCTCGCGGAGCTGGACGTGGCGGTGCCCATACTACACGGGCCGTACGGTGAAGACGGAACGATTCAAGGGCTGTTCGAAATGGCCGATCTCGCATACGTGGGTGCTGGAGTGCTTGCCTCTGCGGTCGCCATGGACAAGGGACTATTTAAGTGGCTAATGCGTGCACACCACATCCCGGTGCTCGATTTCACCGTTATCAGCAAGGGCACATTTGAAAACGACATGGATGCCGCCCTGAACGCGGCCGAAGCGGTCGCTGACTATCCGCTTTTTACAAAGCCCGCCAACATGGGCTCTTCGGTTGGAGTGAGAAAGGTGCATAGCCGTTCTGATCTGGTTGAAGGTCTGATGGATGCCGCTCAGTACGACCGCCGCATTCTTGTCGAGCGCGGCATTGAGGCGCGCGAGATCGAAGTGAGTGTATTGGGCAACGAAAAACCGGACGCTTCTGTGCCCGGAGAGGTCATTCCCAGCGATGAGTACTACAGCTACCGAGCCAAATACATCGATGATCGGTCGGAGCTGCACATACCCGCACCAATTGACTACGAGAGGGCCGAAGAGGCTCGCGGCATGGCGATAGAGGCCTACAAAGTGATCGATGGTGAGGGAATGGCCCGGGTCGATCTCCTGATGGAAAAGGACACAGATCAGCTCTATCTTAACGAAGTCAATACTATCCCTGGTTTCACAAGCATCAGCATGTACCCGAAACTGTGGGAAGCCAGCGGCCTTCCATATCCAGAGCTAATGGATCGTCTTATCGAACTGGCTCAAGCACGGAAGGTGCAAAAAGACGGATTGGTACGTACCTACGAGGGAGCCGCCTAGATGAACAGGAGGACTGGATCCCTCCGAACGTTTGGAGCTGCAAACGGTGCATCCAGCCTATGGGAGGGGACGGCTTAGATGGGTTTGGCGATACGACCATCATCGATATTTGGCCGTGGTTCACAGCGGCGAGCGCGCAGGCGACCTCGCACAACGAGCAAGGGCAGTTCCACACGCATTCCATTGACCTATCCGATCGGGCGCGAGGCTGCGCAAGCACTTGGAACCCCGGTGCGTAGACGACGAAGCTACACGATCCCGCTGCCTGACGAGCTTGGGGCGGAAATCAGCCTGCCGGCGTTTCCGCGTTTGCGCATCGGAAAGCGCACATTGACGCTTTTGCTGCTGCTCGCGTGGTTGATGACCGCATATCGGGCCTGGGTGAGCGATGAATTCCGGATCAGCGCCGTCACGGTTGAAGGGGCAGGCTTGCTGAGCGCGGCACAGATCGAATCGATCGCGCGACTGCATGGGAGCCACATATTTGCCTTGGATACCAGGGCCGCAGAGCAGCGCCTGCTTGCATATCCGGAGATCGATGGCGCGCAGGTCCGATTTCAGTGGCCCGGCAACAAGGTAACGATTGAAGTTGAAGAGAGACGACCGATCGTCGAATGGAACGACGGCGGCGATACCTGGTGGCTAAGCGCTTCCGGCGTCGCATTTATCCAGCGCCAGCCCTATAAAGCGATGGTCGAAGTGTCCTCTGCCGAACCGGTGCTGGAGATTAGCCAGGATGCCCTAGCGCCGGCAATCGATCCGGCGGTGCTCTGGAGCGCGGTCATGTTGAGCGAGCAGCTGCCATACGCGACCGATCTTACCTACAGCTCCGATCATGGATTTGGATTTGACGACCCGCGCGGTTGGCATGTGCTTTTTGGCCACCGCGGCGATATGGAAACGAAAGTGAAAGTGTATGAGGCGATCGCCCTCTCCCTGGTAGAGCAGGGGCAGGGCGCGGTATTGGTGAGCGTCGAAAATCCGGTCTCACCCTATTACAAGTTGACAAGGTAAGCCGTGGCTACTCTCATCTCACCTGAAGAAACCGTTTTTGTTGGTCTGGACATCGGCACTACCAAGGTGGCCTTGCTGGTTGGGCAATTGGATCCTGAGAACCGCCTGCGTGTAATCGGTGTGGGGATCGTACCCTCGATGGGTATGCGAAAAGGTGGCGTTGTAAACCTGGAAGCACTCAGCAAATCGGTCTCGCTTGCGAAAGACAAAGCGGAGCGCACTTCTGGGTTCGAGATTACTTCAGCACTTGTCAGCCTGTCTGGCAGCCACATTGAGTCAAAGAATAGTCGTGGTATGGCCGGCGTCACCGGCCGCACCATAGGCTATGACGACGTGGCGCGTGCACTGGACGCGGCGCGTGCGGAAGCGATCCCGTTCAATCGGGAGCTCGTTCATGTGGTGCCACGCGGGTTTGTCGTGGATGGCCAGGATGGAATACGTTCCGCCATCGGCATGTACGGCTATCGATTGGAAGTGGAAACCCATATCGTGACCGCCAACCAAACCTCGCTTCGTAACCTCGAGAAGGCGGTGGAGGTGGCTGGTATTTCGATCGATGGCTATGTGCTTTCCTCTCTCGCTGCAGGAGAACTCGTGCTTTCGGAAACTGAACGGGAGATGGGTGCTGTCGTCTGCGACATTGGCGGCGGGACCTGCGATATCGCAGTTTATATCGAAGGCGCCTCCTGGCACACAGCTGCTGTTCCTGTTGGCGGCGATCACATGACTAGTGATATCGCCCAGGGCTTACATCTGCCTCAAGAAACCGCAGAAAGCATCAAGATCCAGCATGGCACGTGCCGCCCCATGATGGCTGACCACGATCAACTGGTAACGATGAGGCCGTTCGGGCAGGGAAGCAGCGTCCAGGTTCGGATTGCAGACCTGGCGGGAATTCTCGAGCCACGGGCGGAGGAAATCTTTGCGCTCGTACGCCAGGAGATCAAGCGCTCCGGCTACGACGCACTGCTTCCGGCCGGACTGGTTCTAACCGGGGGAGCGAGCCAACTACACGGCCTCGATCTCGTAGCTGCCGACGTTCTACAGCTGCCAGTCCGTACCGCTCAGCCCGATCATTTGCGCGGACTGGTGGACAAATTAGGCAGTCCGGCCTACGCAACCAGTGTGGGATTACTGCATTGGGGACGGCTGCAGGAAGAGCATTCCATCCTGGATCAACACTCGATGGCATGGCCACGATTTGATCTTGGTCGAGCGGCCGGATTGCTGAAACGCTTACTACCGGGTTAGCGCCCGATATCGGAGACCGAGCAAGTCAGAGGAGGACAACATGCAACCAGCACCACAGATCGAGTCATTTGCACGAATTAAGGTAGTTGGCGTCGGCGGTGGCGGCAGCAATGCTGTAAACCGCATGATCGAGGAGGGCTTGGCCGGCATCGAATTTGTGGCCATCAACACCGATGCCCAGGCGCTCCTGCTTTCGGACGCGCCGACCCGTGTTCGCATCGGCGACAAGCTCACGCGTGGCTTGGGAGCCGGGGGCGATCCGGAGGTCGGTCAGAAGGCGGCCGAGGAGTCGGCAGAGGATGTGTATGAGGTCCTCAAGGGCTCCGATATGGTATTTATCGCGGCCGGTATTGGCGGTGGGACGGGAACGGGTGCCGCACCTGTGATCTCTCAGATCGCGAAGGAAATCGGTGCGCTCTCAATCGGCGTGGTAACGCGCCCCTTCACGTTCGAAGGCGCCAAACGAATGCAGGTCGCAGAAGCCGGTATCAACGAATTGAAGGAGCAAGTTGACACCCTGATCGTAATTCCTAACGACCGGCTGATCCAGATCGCGGACAAACGCGCCAGCCTACAGGAGTCCTTTAAGCTAGCCGATGACGTGTTGCGTCAAGGCATCCAGGGCATTAGTGAGCTGATTACCGTTCCTGGCCTGATCAATCTGGACTTCGCGGATGTCCGAACGATCATGTCCGAGGGTGGTGCGGCGTTAATGGCAGTAGGTCGTGCTGCAGGCGAGGATCGTGCTCGAGTTGCGGCAGAACAGGCCATTTCCAGCCACCTGCTCGACATCACCATCGATGGGGCGCGCGGCATCCTATTTAACGTTACCGGTGGCTCCGACCTGAGCCTGTTTGAGGTAAATCAGGCGGCTGCCATCATCAAGGAAACCGCGCATCCAGATGTCAATCTGATTTTTGGAGCGGTGATCGACCCAAGCATGGGCGAGGATCTGAGAGTGACCGTCATCGCCACCGGGTTCGAGCGCTCGGGCGGACCGAAGCGAGCTTCAGCACGTCTGCGGCGCTTCGCTCAAGCCGCCGCGGCCCAGGAAGAGGGGCTGGTGGAGGCCGGCGAAACACCGATACCGGCGGACGAGTTTGTGCCGCAGACCATCGACGTCAACGACCTAGACATCCCGGCTTTCTTGCGGCGTCGTTAAACCCGCTCGCGGCCGTGTTCCCTTAGCTCCAAACTAAAGGGTCAAGGGACTTAGCCACGGTCGTTCCACTTACACTGGCGAGTCTCTCGCGGATTCTGCTCCGAGCCTCCTTGGTTCCCGAGGTCATTTGGGGACCCCACAAGCAGCGGGCGCCGGAACCTCCTCCCGGCGCCCGCACAATTTCCTCCATCCATTACTAGGGTACTAAAAACTTTAAGGTCGATTCGCCCCCGCGGGGGTTGGCGCGCGATTTTCGCCGTGCTACAATCCCCGACCCCAACGGAACATGTTTGGGTCAGCTGGCAAGTGTTCGGAATATCTGGGGCCAAACAAGTGTTCGGGACGGGATAGCCGCCAATGCAATGCCCGTACTGCCAAGGCAACAGCACCAGAGTGATCGATACCACTCACGATGCCAAGGGGGGCGTTCGGAGGCGGCGAGTTTGCAAAGTCTGCAGCGAGCGGTTTAGCACTTACGAACGGGCCATCCTTACAGCCCCGCTGTTAATCAAGGCCGATAGCAGCCGTGAGGCGTTCGATCGTGAGAAGCTGGCTCGAGGGGTCAGGATCGCCTGCGCGAAGCGACCGGTTTCGGCGGCAGACATCGATAGGCTGGTAGGGGAAGTCGAAGCTAGGTTGCAATCGCTGGGGAAGCCGGAGATCCCGGCCCGAGTGGTAGGGGACCTGGTCATCCATGGACTGAAGGAGCTGGATCACATCGCATATATTCGCTACGCGATCGTGTATCTGGGATTGGATGATCTGCAAGCCATTCGGAACGAGATCGACCAACTCCTGGAAGCCGAAATTCAAATCGCATAGGGCCGCGGCCCGCTGGGTCGCGAGATATCAGGCGGGGCACACGCCGTGGAGACATCAGTCTCTTACCCTCGCACGATCATCTGATCTTCTCTACCGGAGGAGAGGGAAGTCGCCCGGAGGAGGGTGCAATGCTGGAGACCTCGGATCCTGAGGTGCGGGTACAAGCGGACGATCTCCGCCTCTCACCAACGCCCCCGCTCCCAGAGGAACTACCGACAATTGAACTGGCTGATAACGCTCGCACGGTCCTTCAGAAGCGTTACGTGCGGCGCCAGCCGGACGGCGAGCCGGGCGAGACCGTTGACGAGATGTTCTGGCGCGTTGCCTACCATGTGGCGGCTTCGGAGATTGAATTCGATGGCGATCATCTAGCTCTGGCTCGACAGTTTTACGATCTGCTAGTTTCTAAACGGTTCTTCCCAAATTCACCGACCTTCACCGGCGCGGGCACGCCCCTGGGCCAGCTTGCTGCGTGTTTTGTGCTTCCAATATCGGACGATATGGGGCGCGATGCGTCGGGCATTTTCCAGACCCTGCGTGATGCAGCGCTGATTCAGCAAACGGGTGGGGGGAACGGATTTTCTTTCAGCAAACTTCGCCACAAAGGATCACTGGTGAAGTCTTCTGCCGGGATGGCCACTGGACCCGTTGGATTCCTGCGAGTCTACGACAAGGCCTTCGGGGAAATTGCACAAGGTGGGACGCGCAGAGGAGCCAACATGGCGGTTCTCCGCGTCGATCACCCCGACATTCGCGATTTCATCACCTGCAAAATTGACGAAAATCAGATCACGAATTTCAACATCTCGGTGGGTGTGACGGATGAGTTCATGCAGGCCGTTCGGGATGACGCCTTCTATGATTTGATCTCGCCTCATTCCGGTGAGGTGGTCGAGAAAGCATCCGCGCGCGAGATATTCGATCTTTTGGTCCGGCATGCCCACAACAATGGTGAACCAGGCATCCTGTTCCTCGATTCAGCCAATCGAAACAACCCATTACCTCATCTCTACGAGCTCGAAGCGACCAACCCGTGTGGTGAGCAGTGGCTCGGACCGTACGAGAACTGCTGCCTGGGATCTATCAATCTGGCACAACACTGCGGAGCGAGCGGTGCTGTGGATTGGGAGAGGCTTGAGCAGAGCCTCGTTCTCAGCACGCGCTTTCTCGACAACGTGGTCAGCGCGAATGCCTATGTACCTGCCGTGCCACAGCTTCGTGAAGCCGCTATTCGCGCACGTCGCATCGGCCTCGGGATCATGGGCTTGGGTGACTTGATGTACAACGTTGGGGTTCGCTACGGCTCCGATGAAGCACAGGAATTTGCAGCGCAGGTGATGGAGTTCGTCCGCTACCACTCGATGAAGACCAGCATCGAACTAGCAGAAGTTCGCGGCCCTTTCGGTGCCATCGAGGGGAGCATCTACGATCCAGCAGACCTGCGCTGGTCACCTCCTACCGCGCTCACCACCTATCAGCGCCATTTTGGTAGGCCAGACCTCGACTGGACAGATATTTCTGCCGGAATCAAGAAGCATGGAATCCGGAACGCAGCGCAGACAACGATTGCGCCCACCGGTACCATTGCCACGGTGGCAGGTTGCGAGGGCTATGGATGCGAGCCGGTATTTGCTCTGGCTTATATTCGGCATGTGGATGATAACGGGACCGACCTGCAGCTGACTTACGCGAGCCCCCTGTTCGAGCAAGCTTTGCTTGATGCGGGCGTGGACGATGAGATCCGGCTGCGTATTGTCGAACAGATTATTGAAGCGGGGACATGCCAGCATATTGAGGAGGTGCCAGAGCACGTTCGGCACACCTTCGTCGTCTCGCAGGATATTTCAGCCGATGAACATGTTCGTATGCAGGCAGCCATGCAGGCGTTTGTTGATAACAGCCTCTCCAAGACCTGTAACTTTCCAGAGGATGCTGCAGTGGATGATGTGGCGCAGGCCTACTTGCAGGCGTGGAAGCTGGGCTGCCGAGGGCTCACGGTGTATGTGACCGGTTCACGCCAGAAAGTAGTTCTCGAGACCAAATCAACAGCTGAAAAGCAGTTGGCAGCGGATGTTGAAGATGACGAGTTTGCTGCCTCACAGCTCCGGATGTGGATGCCGAGCAAGAAGCCACGCCCGAAGCGCCTGGATGGCTCAACGTTCAGCATGGAAACACCGGTTGGAAAGGCATTTGTCACCGTCAATCAGAACGGCGGGGACCAACCTTTTGAGGTGTTTATCACCACCGCTAAGGCGGGTTCAGAAACTGCGGCCGTATCAGAGGCAATTGGACGCTTGATTTCCTACATCCTGCGCTTGACCTCTCCAGTGATGCCACGCGATCGACTGATGGACGTTGTCCGTCAGCTCTCCGGTATTGGCGGGGGAAGGCCGACCGGATTTGGGGCCGAGAGAGTGTTGTCGCTGCCAGACGGGGTGGCCCGTGGGTTGGCGCACTACCTAGGTGAAACCGAGGAGCAGCTCGAAGCCGCGGAACCTGAACTGATCCCGTTGGTGATTGGTGATCTCTGCCCAGATTGTGGGGCTGCGTCGATGGTGAACGAGGAGGGCTGCCGTAAATGCTATTCTTGTGGCTTCAGCGAGTGCTGAGCGCACGGCGTATCTAGTTTGGAGCGCGTCAGTCTCGACAATCTCAAGGCCTATTTAGAATCTCTTCTATTTACATCAATATAACAAACCTAGGCAAGTGCCAGGACTTATAATGCTAGCAAGGAACCGGTTCCCGGGCGAGTCCGCGCCTAGGGGACGATCAAGCGGAGGAGGACAATGGCCACAGACCTGACTGTTCACTTGGAAGACCGTCCTGGCACGCTAGCTGATCTGGGGGAGGCCTTGGGCGGGGCTGGCATCAACGTCGATGGCATGTGCGGATTTCCGAGCGAAGGCAAGGGGGTTTTTCACGTGCTGGTTGAAGATGCGGCAAATGCGCGGAGCGTCCTAGATGCAGCGGGCATCGAGGTGGGTGGAGAGCGTGAAGTATTGGTGGTTGAAATCGAAGACCGACCGGGTGCTTTTGGAGAAGTCGCACGTAAGATTGCCAATGAGGGAGTTAACATCGACCTCACATATCTGGCAACAGGCACCAGGCTCGTAGTCGGCACGAATGACCTGGAGAAAGCTCGAGCTTCGCTTTAATGCACTCAGCTGAGACTCGCAGAGCTATCTAGTTCAATCAGAATCGCTGATGATGCGCGAGTTCGTAGCTAATCAAATTCAGCCCCTACAATCCAAGTAGCTGGAGCATACCGCCGTCAAAATATTCGTTGGAGCGGAGGGCGGGTTCGTACGCCGACCATTGCCGCCGCCTGATCATCCTAGCAGCAGGAATGCCCGCGCACGCCCTCTACTACCCAGCCAACTTTCCACGAAATGTAAGGTAATGCGATGAATAAAGTCATCTTGTGCGACGTAAACGAAACGCTACTTGATCTCAGCGCCCTACAACCGCACTTCGAAGAGGCCTTTGGCGAATCGGCTGCTATGCAGCCATGGTTTGCAGTGCTCCTCCATACCTCGCTGGTGACCACAGTGACCGATGCTTATCAGAACTTTGGCGCTCTGGCTGGGGCGGCCCTGGATGTGGTGGCTGCACGGCAGGGGGCAGACCTTAGCGATGATCACCGCCGGGCAATCCTCGGAACAGTGCGGGAGCTGCCTCCTCATCCTGATGTAGTTCCCAGCCTGGAGCGGCTCCGCGATGCCGGCTTTCGTCTGGCAACCTTGACCAACTCCGCTCAAGCGGTGGTCACCGATCAGATTTCAAATGCCGGGCTGAGCGACTTTTTCGAGGAGCTCATATCGGTTGACGAAATAGGCGCTTATAAGCCGGCGCCGGAACCCTACAACTTGGCCGCCTCGAAGCTGGGAGTAGGTCTAGACCAGATGCGGCTGATCGCCGCCCACGATTGGGATGTCTTCGGCGCACTGCGCGCCGGGTGTAGAGCGGCATTCATTGCGCGCGGTGGAAGGATCATCCACCCACTCTATGACACACCGGACGTGATCGGTCCCGACCTAATCAAGGTCACCGATCAGATTCTAGAACTGGACGCGTGAAGAAGGCTTCCATTTGTCGTACAGCAGCCTAGTCAAAGCGAGCGGGATATCCGCTATCGGCGCCGGGGTTATGATCATCCTGGCACGTGTGCTCCAGGTGGCACTCTTCGGAGACCTTCCCCTAAGCGCCCACGGGGCTGATCCTCGCTTCGTGCTCTGGGTCGGGATGCCCGGCCTCATCGGTTCGATACTCTTTCTTCTGGGAATTACCGGCCTCTACGCGGTCCAGGCACCCCGAGCCGGGAAATTAGGGTTTGTCGCTTTCCTTCTGGCGTTCCTGGGTATGTCGCTAGCTCTCGGGGGTAACTGGGCTTACGCCTTCGGGTCGCCTTATCTTGCTTCAACGGCACCGTCGATTCTGGATGCTAACTTTGGCAGTCCAGAGTGGGGCGTCTTCGGGGCGGGTTTTATCTATTCGTATCTAACTGGGGGTGTTGGATATCTGGTATTTGCTGCGTCGGTAACTCTGGCACGCGTCGTCCCTCTTTGGATAGGTCTGGTCATGCTGTTGAGTATGCTGTCTGCTGCCGTACTGCCGGTCGGCACTGTGGGTGCACCAGCAATCCTTCTCAACGTCTTAATGGGGGTCGGGCCGATTCTTTTCGGTATCTGGCTGTGGCGTACGGGCCGCAAGATCACAAAGGATGCAGGAGGTTAGCGCCGGTTCAAAGAAGAGTAACTCGTGAATTAGGCGGTGGATGATGGAAAGCGAGATTCAGAAAGTTCATGAGACGGAACGGTTGATTGACATCACGACCGTCATATTGATTCGAGAGGATCTCCGCAATTCGGACAAAGTTTAGTTCCAACCTCACTTACGAACCCGCAGTTATTACACGCGATAGGCTGACGGTAGCCCAATGGTCCCCCACAGGCGACGCAGCTGGGATCTCCGACCGGGTTGGCTGTCCCACAGTATGGGCAGGTCAACCGCCGCAACCGCAGCGTGATCTCATACGAAGCCCCGAGCGCGGCAGCCGTATCCTTCAGTGTGTCCATGACGCGATCTGCCAAAGTCAACGATGATATGTCCTGAGCCACGTCGTCCAGACGCCCGAGAAGGGAGGTCGGCCGCAGCAGGGTCATTAGCGCGGTCTGACCGAGGCTGGCCGCGAGCCCCAGCCACTGCTGTTCACCAAGTTTCACGTGAACTCCATCTTCTACTTCCGATAGGTGTACTGTCATCGCGGTGGATCCGCCAGATCGTCTTCTCTGGGCTGTGCCAATCTGCACTACCAGGCTATTGCCGCGCCCTCGTTGCTGCGCACGCATACCTCCTTGATTGAATTTGGCAAGGAGTGCGTCGGCAAAGTCTTGTGGAGTGATCTCGCCGTGAAAAGTACGTTGGTCTATTGGGCAGCCTTTTGCGCGATTCATGCTTAGTATACGACCTGGTTGATATCGAAACACGCAGTCATTTCAGGTATCGAGCTACTCCTTCTGCGAATGCTTGAAGCGGTAATCCTGCATGGAGCATCAGCATGGATTATGATCAATCCGCAAATGCGCCACTTTTGGCAAGGACATTAAGGAAGGAACCTAAACATGACCAGTTTGACGACTATCGAAGGCATCGGCGAAGCCTATTCGGGCCAGCTGTCCTCGGCTGGGATCTCGACGACAGAGGATTTGCTTGATAAAGCCGCGACGCCAACCGGGCGCCAGGCTATTGAAGAAGAGACTGGAATCAGTGGGAAATTGATCCTGCGTTGGACGAATATGGCCGACCTGTTTAGGATCAAGGGTGTGAGCGAAGAATACGCTGATCTGTTGGAGGCATGTGGAGTCGACACCGTTCCCGAGCTAGCTCAACGAAATCCTGAAAACCTTTATCAAGCACTTATGCAGACGAATGAGGAGAAGCAGCTTGTGCGAGGCATTCCTGGAGAGAGCCAGGTGGCGAGTTGGGTTTCAGAAGCCAAGGAGCTACCTCGGGTCCTAAGCTACTAAATCAACCCAATACAATTTAGAGCAATTAAAACTGCTCGGTTGAGTCGTGCAAACCTTTTCCCCTCCCTACGGCACCTTCGGGCGGTTAGTAACACCTCGCCAGACTAATTCGATACTGCGATGGAATTGAGCCCAGCAAGACCTCATCATGGCTCTGGCCATGTTGATCATCGCTGTCGCAGGGTTCAATGACGACCTTGAGAATGCGGAAATCGAGAGCCTGAGGGAGGTGGTCCATTGCCTCGCTAACTTCTTCGAGAACGTCGTCCAGTACCGGGGTCGTGATCACTGGGTAAGGGCGGGACCGATTGTCTCATGAGCCAGACTGACAATCACTAGATGACGCCGCAAAGTAGCGAGGCACAGGAGGAGCAATGAACAGGTACATCGTTGAATTCATCGGAACATTTTTCTTGGTCTTCACCGTAGGCATGGTTTCATTTGGCCCTGGGGTAGGGGACTTGGCTCCGCTAGCGATCGGATCGGTGCTGGCCGTCATGATCTACGCCGGGGGCCACATCTCGGGGGGGCACTACAATCCGGCCGTGACGCTCGCGGTCTGGTTGCGCGGTAAGGTCTCGGCTGGCGGTGCAATTGCGTACTGGGTGGTACAAATTGCAGCAGGGATTGTTGCGGCGGCTGTGGTGCTTTTCTTGAAAGATAGCTCGGCCACCGCCGCCACATATGATGTAGTGCCGGTCCTTGTGGCAGAGTTCCTCTTTGCCTTCGCGCTATGTTTTGTGGTGTTGAACGTCGCAACAGCTAAATCTACGGAAGGCAACAGCTACTTCGGATTTGCCATCGGCTTTACGGTGCTTGTCGGCGCCTATGCAGTTGGCAACGTCTCTGGCGGCGTCTTCAATCCAGCGGTTGCGGTAGGCATCACCATCATGGGGATGTCCGAACTAGCCAGCATTTGGACTTATCTGGTGGCGACTTTGTCAGGCGGCGTAGCAGCCGCGCTTACCTTCAATGCACTGAAGCTCTCAGCTGACTAAGGTACGATCCAATAAAGCTACCCATGCGTGGCCTTCACCTTCCGTGGTTGGTGCTGCGCAGATCGAATGTAGCAAATCACCTCGAACGGAATTAGGATTGGGTGCGTCCGAGCGGAAGCAAGCGCTCAGAATAAAGGAGGCCGCTGTTGGCCACAAAACTGCAGGGCCGCAACCTGGTCAAGCTATTAGATTTCAGCCCCGACGAGATCAGATACTTATTGAGCCTCTCGGCAAATTTGAAGGCTGCCAAGAACAATAAAACTGAAACGCAGCAGCTCATTGGTAAGAATATCGCGCTGATATTCGAGAAGTCATCCACACGTACACGCATCTCATTTGAAGTTGCGGCCTACGACCAAGGAGCCCATGTCACGTATCTCGGGCCTAGCGGATCACAAATTGGGCATAAGGAATCGATGAAAGACACAGCCCGTGTCCTGGGACGTGTGTATGACGGAATTGAATATCGCGGATTTGCACAGTCAACCTGCGAACAACTGGCCGAATACGCTGGGGTGCCGGTATGGAACGGCCTTACCGATGAATTCCACCCGACCCAATTTCTGGCCGACGTCATGACTATGTCCGAACATGCCGACAAGCCGATGGAGGAGATCGTCTTCTGCTACCTGGGAGACACGCATAATAACGTCTCGAATTCGCTCATGGTCGGCGGCTGCAAATTGGGTATGGACGTGCGCCTGTGCGGTCCCGAATCCCTCTGGCCAGATTCCGAGTTGGTTGGGACATGCCAAGAGATCGCTGAGCAAACCGCCGCGCGCCTTACCGTAACGAGCAGTGTCAGTGAGGGTGTTGCTCGAGCAGACTTTCTGTACACCGATGTGTGGGTGTCGATGGGAGAGCCGGACGATGTGTGGCAGGACCGGACCGAACTGCTAGGGCCATACCAGGTGAACCGGCAGGCGATCGAAGCAACAGGAAATCCGGATACGAAGTTTCTCCACTGTTTGCCAGCTTTCCACAATCGGGAAACAACAGTGGGCGAAGAGATCTTTCAGAAATATCAGTTGGACGGGCTCGAAGCAACCGAAGAAGTCTTCGAATCGGACCGCTCAATCGTATTCGATCAAGCTGAGAACCGCTTGCACACCATCAAGGCAGTGATGGTAGCTACCCTGAGAGACTAGCACACTCAAATCCATCCTGCGATCTTGACATCAATCAGGCGACCGGCTGCAACGCCTGTGTCCATCGATTAGCCGATGGACTAGAAGTCGGGGGGAGTTTTTGGGAGGAAATTAAATGATCGAGCAGAAAATGCCTCCAGCCATCAATCTGACGGAGAAGCTCGCCAAAATCGAGGCGCTCTGGACGCCTAAGATCATCGCCAAGATGAACGACTATTACATCAAGCTGGTGAAGATTGAAGATGACTTCGTCTGGCACAGCCATCCCGAAACCGATGAACTTTTTCTCGTTATCGAAGGGAGAATGCGGATAGACTTCCAGGACGGTGCGGTGAAGCTTGAAAAAGGCGAGATGGCTGTTGTACCGCGTGGCGCCGAGCACAAGCCCGTTGCAGAGCCTGGTTGCGAGATTCTGCTGATTGAGCGGGTCGAAACCGTCAATACTGGCGATGCTGGTGGGGAGCGAACCGTCAATGATCCGGAGTGGATTTAAAGGCAGGGAATAATGGCCTACAGTGACGAATTGGCAGATCGGATCCGAGGCGTTATAGGAACGCCGCCCGACCTGGTTGAGAGGGAGATGTTTGGCGGGATTGGCTTTATGGTGCAGGGAAACATGGCTGTGGGGGTCATCGGTGATGAAATGATGGTACGGCTCGCCAAAGACGAAACCGACGACGCACTCCAGGAACCAGGCGCCCGCATTTTCGATTTCACGGGTCGTCCAATGAGAGGTTGGGTGATGGTAGGCGATCCGGGGATCACGACGGAAGAGGGTCTGGATCAGTGGGTTCAAAGAGGCGTCGATTTCGCTTTGAGTCTCCCAGCCAAGTAGTTTTCCCCCGCCGCACTGATTATCTCAAAGCCCGGACGCATTACCGGGCTTTGCTCTTTTGAAACCCCTGAGTAAGATGATGCGCAAGGGATCCTGCAACCTCGATAGGCATGAAATGGACTTATCAATCTCTATTTGGTTTCAACGAATAGCGTCTAATGGCTGACCGCGATCGGGCGATTCTCTCGCTCACCGGCCTGAGCGTTGGGGACGGTTTTGGTGAACAATTCTTCACTCGATCTTGGGGGGAGATCGAGGCGCGCAAGCTCCCGAAAGGTAGCTGGAAGTGGACTGACGACACTCACATGGCTTTTTCCATCGTCGAGGAGCTGCTTGACCAAGGGGAGATCGAACAGGATTCGCTCGCACGCCGCTTCAGCGATCGCTACAGTGAGGAGCCGTGGCGAGGCTACGGCGCGGGTGCGATGAAGCTGCTTTCTAGCTACTCCGATGGCGCCGAATGGCGCATGGAATCACTGACGCTGTTTGATGGTGGTTCCTACGGCAATGGGGCTGCGATGCGAGCGGCTCCGATCGGCGGGTATTTCTGGGGCGACCCGGAACGCGCATCTGTGGAAGCAGAAAAATCCGCGGCAGTGACTCATGCGCACCCTGAGGGGAAAGCTGGAGCGATGGCAGTTGCTGCGGCTGCCTCTCTTGCGCCAATGAAGCAGGCACTCCGGGGGAAGGAGTATTTAGAACCGCTGTTGGCTTTCGTTCCCGACGGGCTGACCAAAGCAGGCATGGAAGAAGCCATGCGAATCGGCCCTGAAGAACACGCCCGTGCAGCTTCGGTTCTTGGCACCGGCGCTCAAATCGCAGCCTTTGACACAGTTCCTTTCTGTCTCTGGGTGGTAGCCCACCACGGATTTGACTTCGAGCAAGCCCTCTGGACCACGGTGGCGGGTCTGGGCGATCGAGATACTACCTGCGCCATCGTGGGTGGGATCGTGGCTCTGACCGCGGAAATCCCTGAGAACTGGCTGGATCGGTGCGAACCGTTACCTGGATTCCGTCCTCCGGAAGCACCCTAGGTTAGAATCACCTTTTCAAGTGTCGAGCATGTATTCAACCAGGTGACCTGTCCCCTGACCCGATACAGCACGAGAGAATCACACAAACGACAGAATTTGGTACAAATCCATTTTGATATTCCGTGAAGCTGACTTCGCTAGATGCGGTCCATAATCAATTACTAAGGTTGTTGGCACAAGCTTATGAATTGCAGTCCTGAGAAGTTGAGGAATCAGTCATGAACGTAGGTGGATTCGAATTGGCAACTCTCGGTGGCGGGTGCTTTTGGTGCCTCGAACCGGTGTTTGAGGATCTGCAGGGAATTAATAATGTCATCGTAGGCTATGCAGGGGGATCCGTTGATAATCCTTCCTACCAGGAAGTAGGACGTGGCGATACAGGACATGCGGAGGTGGTGCAGATCACGTTCGATCCAAACGTGATCTCATACAACGAGATCTTAGGTGTGTTCTTCAGCGTTCACGATCCGACCACGCCTAATCGCCAGGGTGCGGACGTCGGACCCCAATACCGATCGCTGATTCTTCACCACAATCCCGAGCAAGAGGCTGCAGCCATGGCTATGATCGAACGTCTGGAAACCGAAGAGGTCTTTCAGAATTCCATCGTGACAGAGATCGAGCCCTATGACGCCTTCTACGAGGCCGAGGAATATCATCAAGACTACTACGAGAAGAATCCCGATGCGGGATACTGCATAGCCGTTATCGCGCCAAAGGTACAGAAGTTCCGCAAGCAATACAGTGAGCGGCTGAAAGAGCAGGCGCCCACTCCGAGGTAGCTCTTGACGACTTTCCTGACCGCGGTTCCCTACTTGCGTTTTATATCTCGCTAGCTGCCCCCAGGTATCTTCGTCATACCCAAAGGCTCGCGGCGTGCATAGCGGATTCACCATCAGCCCAGATAATGTTTTTGTAGATTCGTGACTTCCCCCTCAAGCGTTCCAATCTCCCTCGAAAAATAGACACAAGAGCAGACAACCCCATAACGCACGAGGGCTAGATTCACTGTCAGTGAACCTAGCAGAAAGGATTACCTCATGAGTTTATGGTCAAGAATTCGTATGCTGTTCAGGATAAAGACGAGCGCCTCGCTGGATCGGCTGGAAGACCCTCGCCAGGTCTTTGACTACGCCTACGAACAGCAGCATGTCATCCTGCGGCAGGTCAGGCAGGGGCTGGTTGAAGTGGCGACTTCCAAACGACAGCTTGAGCAGCAGGTCGACCTGCTGCAAGCGCGCATTCCCAAAACCGAGGCACAGGCCGAGCAGGCGCTCACCGCTGGACGCGAAGACCTGGCGCGCTTGGCCTTGCAGCGCAAGCAAACCGCGCTGGTAGAAATCGATTCGCTTCAGCGACAGCTGGCGGGCGCGGAGCACGAAGAACAGAAGTTGGCGCTTGCTGAACGCCAGCTTTCATCCCGAATGGATGATTTTCGTACTCGCAAAGAGGCTGCTTCTGCCCGCTACACCGCGGCTGAAGCCCAGGTAAGAGTCAACGAAGCGCTGACCGGGATCTCCGGCGACCTGGCTGACCTCAGTCGTGCTCTCGGTCGGGCAGAGGAGAAAACGCGGCTGATGACGGCGCGTGCCGGTGCATTGGATGCGTTGATTGACAGCGGCTCACTTGGTGGGCTGCCGCTTGACACGCGTGACCCAGTGGGGAACGAGCTCAGGCGGCTGACTCATCACCAGGCGGTGGAGCAAGAGCTGGACGAGCTCAGGAAAGACCTGAACATGCTGCCGCGCCCTGAAAGCTCAGAATAGGAGATAGGGAAAATGACGGGAAGACTACGAATTGCAGCACAAGATCCGGAAGACCTGATGTATGGACAATCCGTGATTGTGTCCGCGCGCTGGATCCTGGTAATTTCCGGGCTATTTCTGGCCCTGTGGAATCCTGGACCGATGAGCGAGCTCCGGATACAGATTCTCTTCATCCTGCTGCTCGCGGTCGCCAATTTCTACCTACAGGCTCAGCTTCTTATGAGGAAACCGGCCAACAGCGGGGTGGTCTACTTCGCGAGCGCCGCAGATCTGGTGGTAGTCAGCGTGATGATCATTCTCGGCGGAGGCTTCGAATCGAACATATACGTGTTCTACTTCCCCGCGATGCTCGCTCTGTCGGTGGCCTTTTCACCAGCGGCGACCCTGCTCTTTGCGGGAGGCGCAGCTAGCTTCTACGCTTTCATTTCACTGGGATCGGCGCTGTTTGGCGATATCGATTTCCAGGTTCTGATTGCGCGGCTCATCATGATGACTGCGGTTGCAGTGTGCGGCCAGATCTACTGGCGAATTGAGCGGGATCGCCGTGGCGCCGCCGTCAAAGCCCGCAAGCGGCTGATTGCTCAGCTGAGAGAAGCAAAGGCCGCTGGCGATTGACGCAACCTAGTGCAAAGGAGAATGAAATGAAGGAATTACGAAGTCCCCAACAAGAAGCGGCCGAGGATATCTTCTTTGGTCAAGTGGTGATCATCTGGGCGCGATGGTTCGTGATCCTGACTGGGGCGATCCTGGCTCTGTGGGCGGCGAAATCCATCAGCGAGCTCACCATAGCTAGCCTGCTCATCGTGGCGCTCATGGCGGTCAATTTCTTCGTTCACGGTCGGTATCTGATGCAGAAACCCATCAATCGAATGCTCACTGCAGCAGTCAGTCTGATAGATCTGGCCATCATCACGATGATCGTGCTCGCCTGGCGAGGGCAAACTGGCCTGGATAGCCCGTTCTTCATCTTCTACTATCCTGTACTGGCAGCGTTTGCTTTCGTATTTTCGCCGGGTTTCACGCTGTTCTACACAGCTCTAGCCTTACTTTCGTACGTGGGAGCAACTTTCGTGTCTGATCCAGGCATCTTCCTGAACGCCCACGATTTCGAACTGCTGATCACGCGGCTTATCACACTCGCGGCAATGGGTGGATTGGGCACTTACTACTGGCGTATCCAACGCCAGCGCCGTAGGCTGGCACGGTCTCAAGCTACAGTAGGAGAGTAGATTCTTGGGATTGGTTTTTCGGATCTTAAAAGGCTGGCTGAGGGAGCTCTTCCAACCTGCGGAGGACCCTCGCCAGACCTTTGCTTACTCCTACGAGCGGCAGCGAAATATGCTGACCCGCGTTCAGCTGGCACTGAAAGAGATCCAGGATACAGAAGCCAGACTTGCGAACGTTGCCGAGGGGTTGGCCGCGAAGCTTCCGCTTCTGCAGGACCAGGCTCGGCGCTCGATCAGTCGCGGACGAGAGGATTTGGCGAGAAACGCCCTGGAGCGGCGAGCGGTAGCTGAATCCGAGCTCGAAAATATCAAGGCACAGCTAGAAGAAGTTGGGTTGGAGGAACGTCGCCTAGCACTGGTCGAAAGCCGGCTTTCCAGCCGGATCGAAGCCTTCTATGCGCGGCAGGAAGTCATCGCGGCCCGCTACAGCGCAGCGGAGGCGCAGGTACGGATCCAGGAGGCGCTTTCAGGTCTGTCAGATGAATTGGCGGATCTAGGGAAATCGCTAGATATAACCCAGGAGCGGACGACGCGCATGCAAGCAAAGGCATATGCCATCGATCGGCTGGTAGCGGAGGGTATGCTTGAGACCACGATGGAGAGTCAAGCCCCAATGGATCTCACGCACACTCCGGCTATTGAGCGCCAGCTTAAGGCACTCAAGTGCGAGCTCGAGAGCGAAGGCGGATTGGAAGGTTAGATTGGACCGTTAAGCATTACGCGGTAGAAGGGAGTTTTTGCTTGCGCGCTCGCCGAGTTCGCGTCAAAGCGATAACATTCCCCACAGCCACCAGCACTACTCCCAGGATGGTAATGAGCTCCCACGTCAGACCCTCAAACAGTGTCGAAAATATCAATGCGACAATCGGGAAGATGATCGCGATGTAGCCCGCTCTATCGGGACCAATCCGGCCGAGGATTGTAAGATAGCTGCCAAAGGCAATTACTGTTCCGAATACTGCCAAATAGAACAGCGACAGAACATACTCAGGGCTTGCGTCAAAGCTCACCTGCGATCCACGAAATACAGCGATGACGAGTGTGATGAGTGCGCCGTACCCCATCCCATAGGCGTTAGCCTGAACAACAGGAATCTCATGCCGCTGGTTGCGAGCCGACACCATGTTACCCAGGGAGGCGACCACCGTGGCTATCAGCGCAAGCGCCAACCCCAACCCCTGGCCGCTGGATAGGTTTAGACCACCCAGGGTTGGCAAAAAGACCATGATCAGTCCGACGATTCCGATTGCTGCACCAAGCAGAACTCGGGCGCGGATCGGAGCCTTCAGGAAGATTGCACCGAAGAATACGTTTAAGACAACGATGACCGAGAATACGATCGCCACATAGCCGCTGGCCAGATACAGCTCGGCCACATAAACAAGAATGTAGTTGATCGAAAAAAGAGTCAGCCCTTGGAGTGCCATGAAGCCATGCTCGCGGAGGCTGAATCGCATACGAAGGCGACGGATCAGGCAATACGCGACCAGGATGCCCGAAGCTAACGCGAATCGATAAACGATGGAGATCTCAGGATCGACGGTTCCTAGCTGGAATGTGATAGCTAACCAAGTCGAGCCCCAGATCAATGAGGTAAGCGCGTAAAGAAGTGCATTCTGCACATTCATGAATTGAGCCTTCAACCATCAAACCAGACAATCATAATCGAGCGCGGGGGGAAAAGATTGCTATTGAGCGGTAGCAAGGCGAGTGAAACAATGCGCTTGTTGTGGAGGTATCAATGCAGTATCCCCTCGAACTCAGGTACAAGACCAATGAACGAGATCCACAAGTCTCCGTCGCAGACGCTGACGGTAATCTAGTTTTCATCATGAATCACCCAGCATCCGAGAATGACTTTAAGGTATTTGTATACGCCGATGTGGAGCGCACCACGCCACGCTACACAATCAGCACAGATTGGATCTTGGACTTTTCTGCTCAATACCATTTCTCAGATGACAAAGGACAGCTACTGGGATCTGTACGTCGCGACGGTGAACGATCGCTATGGCACACTCGGTTCGAGATCATGAACGGAGATCCTCCGAACCTGCAAATATGCGAGGAAAATTCGGTTGCCAAGTTCATGGACGCGATTATGGGAGAGATTCCCCTCGTAGGGGCAGTGATCCCCCGGCTGGTGTACCTTGTCCGAGTAGAAGATGGAGCGACTCTAGTCCGGATTGAAAAACAACCAAAGCTATTTGAGAGCCTCTTCAGGATCGAGAAACAATCGGATATGGATCAGTCAGAGGAGACACGCGTGCTACTCAGCCTGCTTATTTTGGTGCTGACGGAGCAGGTAGCCCTTTAAGATACAGGCCTATCAACGAAATCAATTACCGGAAGGCGCCACGGCTGACGCCTTTTTCGATTCTCGGTGTAATCTGTCTGTACAATGAGTACCCGCGATCTGGAGGCTACGCTGAAGTGAGAGTTGAGTTAATTCGACATGCAACGTTGCTCGTTGAATTAGGGGCCTCGAGTTATCTGGTGGATCCGATGCTCAGCCCTGCGGAGGCCTGGGATCCTGTCAACAATTCCGCCAATCCCAAACGGAATCCGATGGTAGAGCTACCGATAAGCCAAGATGAACTTGAAGACACCTTAGACGCGTTGGCAGCAGTGTTTGTGACTCATATTCATGCTGATCATTGGGATGACCCGGCGAAAGAGCAGTTGAATAAAGGCATACAGGTCTTCTGTCAACCCAACGACGTCGATAGTATCCATCAGGATGGGTTTGCTCAGGTTCTTCCTGGTGAGACCAGCATCGAATGGGAGGGACTGAACATATCGCTAACGGGTGGAAGACATGGAACGGGGGAGGTCGCCGCGCGAATTGGCCCGGTATCCGGCTTCGTAATCAAGTCGCGGGGTGAGCTGTCCCTGTACATTGCCGGCGACACGGTATGGTGCCCGGAAATCGAATCCGCGCTCAAGATGCATCAGCCGGATGTGATCGTGCTGAATGCTGGAGCGGCACAGTTCTTGGACAGCGATCCGATTACGATGGACGCTAAGGACGTTATCAAGGTGGCCCGGGCCGCACCGCAGAGCCGTATTGTGGCGGTGCACATGGAAACCATCAACCACTGCGTTCTGACTCGAGCCGCGCTAGCGCAAGCAATCGAGCAGGCCGGACTATCCGATCGGGTCTACATCCCGGCTGACGGAGAGAACCTGGCTTTCTAGCTTCTTCCGAGGTTTTCGAACACACAGCTCTTGAGTCTAAAGAGAGGGTTGGTATCTAAGCAGTCTGGGTGCCGATCGACCGCAGTCGACCACGCCCCACGAAGATGAAGGGAACGAAAGCCAAAAGGATCACGCCAGCGATGAGGAATGTATTTGCAGCAGCAATAGAACTGATCACGGGTTGACTTACGATCAGTCCTGCCATGACCGTAGCAGTAATGAGCACAATCTTGCGACCGATCGTAGCTACAATGTAGCCTGAAAGCGGAGCCGAGAGCGCGATCAACAGCGGAGGGAGCGTTAAGACGAATCGCACCCAAAAGTCGATGTTTTCGACGTTGGGGAATTGAGCTCGGATGGCCGGTAGCGAGGGAATCGAAACTAGGTGGTCTGGCTTGCGGCGAGCAAGTGAGGTGAGCTGGAAGGTGTTTTCTCGAATTGTTTCACTCAATTCTATTCGCGAGCCACTGGATGCTCAACAGGGCTAGCCCGATCAAGACTAGCGGCGCGAGCCCGATGAGCAAACACAGTACCGCAGTGGACGCAGCGCTCGATCCGTAGATCAAGTGCACAAGACCGCCCCCTCCCAACAGTAGCAGGAAGATGAACCCCACGAAAAGGTTGATGTAAGTCTGGCGGCTGTAGCGTCGTAGATCGCGTCCCATGTGTTTTGATGCGAGGCGGCTATGTCAGACTTAAAATATTCGGTTACTGTCCAAGCACATCCTCGATGTTCCAGATATGAATTTCCCCATCTTGCGATCCCGTCGCAAGGTGGAGCCCATCTGGGGAGAAGGCGACGGAAGTGGCTTGCATGCGATGTTCATGAAGCATTAGAAGCAAGGCGCCATCCGATGCTCGCCAAAGCCCGATTCCAGTATCATTCGAAGCAGAAGCCAGCAGCGACCCATCGGGCGAATACTCCACATCGTTAACTCGAAAAACGTGGTCGGAGAGAACTGCCTTCGGCACGCCAGTTGCTGCATCCAGCAGCCAGAAGTCGGAGAGACCGACCAATGCCAAGGCGATCTCGGATCCGTCCGGTGACAAGGCCATATCGCGGACAACGACATTACCGGTATTTAGGACTTCTGGTGGGTTGTACTCCCCGCTCTCCGTCCATTGCAGGATGCCACCACCACAGCATGGACGCCCATCCCCGGTCAACACACGGCTCCCATCGGAATTAAATACTAGACCCCAGAAATCGACCGAACCTCCGGAATTCCCCGGCGCACAACCTAAAGGTACGATCGTGCGGCTCAGAATTCCGGTCGGTACACGGCGTAACTCCACAACACATCGATTACCTCCGATAGCTACCAAGGAGCCGTCCGGTGAGAATTCCACCTTTACCACTCTGCTTTCCATCAGGGGATTGAGTATCCGCTGCAATGAACCGTCCGCGACGCTCCACAGCATTGCAGTTCGGTCATCCGATCCGGAGACCATCAACTGACCGTTTGGCGAGAATGCAATCGAGTTAACCCCACCTCGGTGGTCAGTAAACGTTCGGAGCGGTGATCCGTCCGTGGCATCCCAGATTCGGATGCTTCCGTCTTGGGATGCGGTTGCTATCAGCGAGCCGTCTGGGGAGAAAATAAGGTCTGTGATGGGGCCATTGTGCCCATTTATGGCATTCTGCGGACTCGGCGCGCCTTCCCCATGAGTACTGATTAAAACCTCGCTCGCGATCGGATTAGATTGCTGATGGATATTCTTTGGGTTATATGCCTCTGCTGATCTAGAGGCTGCGATCCAGAAGCCGAGCAGAGCCAGTAATGTGAGCCGACCGAGAGACCTAACTGGGAATGAATCGAGCTTGCTTCCTTGGGGGTTTAGGATCTCTGCGCGCCAATCAGGCATAAGCATTCCATATTGTGCGAAAGCGAGTAAATCCCACATTGGATCCTAACACCCTGTGAGCGCGATCCTGTTAAGAATAGGTGAAGTCTCTCAGCTGGACGAGAGCGTCCAGGAATTTGTAAAGAGCACTCCACTGCTCAACAGTTTCTGAACCGATATCCGTATGCTTAGGTCCGAGGACCTCGCAATGAGATTTCGAAAGGAGCACAACATGAAGCCAAAAACGTTGAAATGGATCCTCGTGGGCGCAGGATCGGGCTCGCAATTGCTAAATCGCTGACGTAGGCTCAAGGAGGGACCATTCGAGCGGAGAGCGAACCTGGTCTCGGGACGACGATCCTGCTCAAAATCCCCAGTTCGACCTTATGATTCGCTTCCAGACCCTCCATCAATCAGAATAGAATACGAGTTCTGGCTGAAAAATAGTTGCCGAATGAAGGATCTGCTCGACCGTGCCATGGATCTGGCGAACGCGCGGGGCGCCCAATATGCGGATGCGCGTATCGTCGACAATGAAACCGAAACGCTTGTTCTCCAAAATGGAGATATGCGAACGCTTGAGAGTTCTAAGAACCTGGGGATCGGAGTCAGAGTGCTGGTGGATGGCGCGTGGGGTTTTGCATCCACTCGGGATCTAAGCCTGGAGGCGGTCGACCGAGTCGCCGACCGCGCTTTCGAAATCGCCAAAGCCTCGGCCCTCGTGCCTGGGGAGGAGGTCGATCTCGGACCTGCGGTAACCAGTCAGGGCAGGTACATAACCCCAGTTGAGATCGATCCGTTTACGGTACCGCTTGATCAAAAGGTGAGTGTCTTGATGGAGACGGATCAGATCCTGGCAACGGTGCCTGAGATCAAGGCTCGCACGCTGAATCTTGTTTTTATCAAGGAGCAGAAATGGTTTGCCAATAGCGAGGGAGCGCGCACGGAGCAGACCATTATTGAAACGGGTGGAGGCATGGTGGTGTATGCGGTAGGAGAAGGAGAAGTACAGCAGCGCTCCTACCCTTCATCTTGGGGGCGACAGCAGGTGACTGCCGGCTGGGAAACCGTCGTAGCTTGGGATCTGCCAGGTAATGCAGAGCGGATCACTAGCGAGGCCGTTGCGCTGCTGAAGGCAGATCCATGCCCGAGTGGGATTGAAGACATCATCCTGGGCGGCGATCAAGTCGCCCTACAGATCCACGAGTCATGCGGTCATCCGATCGAGTTGGATCGAGTTTACGGAACCGAGGCAGCTTACGCGGGAACTTCATTCTTAACCACCGACAAGCTAAACAATTTCCGTTACGGTTCGGAGGTCGTGAACATCACCGCTGAAAGCGTGAGGCCGAATGGCCTGGGTACTTTTGGCTGGGATGATGAAGGCGTGCCGGCGCAATCCACCCCGATCGTGAAAGAAGGCGAATTTGTCGGTTATTTGATGTCCCGCGAGACGGCGCCCCGGCTGGGGCTGACCTCAAATGGAAGCATGCGTGCTTCGGGATGGAACCGGATCCCGCTAATTCGAATGACGAACGTCAGCCTGGAACCGGGATCGTGGACCTTGGATGACCTCATTGCCGACACTGACGATGGGATCTACATGGAAACCAACCGCTCCTGGTCGATCGACGATCGACGCCATAACTTCCAGTTTGGCACGGAGATGGGTTACGAGATCAAGAATGGGAAGCTTGGCAAAATGCTGCGCAACCCAACTTACACCGGGATCACGCCTGAATTCTGGAACAGCTGCGATGCGATCGGCAACGAAGACCACTGGACGATGTGGGGAACTCCGAACTGTGGCAAGGGTCAGCCGGGTCAGGCGGCACACACCGGTCATGGTGCCGCTCCTGCACGTTTCCGAAACGTACAAGTCGGGATACTAGGATGAAATGAGGGTATGGAATGCTGGGTGAAGCTGAAACTAGATCTATCGCCGACAAAGTGCTGAGCTACTGTGCCGCCGATGCCGCGGAGCTTGTTATTAGCTCTAAGGCTAGCGACCTCACGCGGTTCTGCAGGAACTCTGTCCACCAAAATGTCGGAGAAAAAGAAGCGCGAGTACATCTGAAGGTGTGGGCAGGAAACCACGAAGGCATGGCTTCGACCAACGCGCTGGATACTAGGTCACTGCGAGAAGCGGTTGATCGCGCCACAAAAAATGCTGATGCGGGACCTGAGCATACGGAAGTTCCTTCGCTCTCGCAGCAAGAGGAGCTAGCGACGATCGCTGCCATAGATCAAGCGGTGGTTGACCAATCGCCGAATGAACGAGCCGAGCAAGTAGGGAGGGTCTGCCAAGCAGCAGCTGAGAGCGGCCAAGAGGCCTATGGCGCCTATATGGTCGAAGCTACGGAACTGGCAGTCGCAAATTCGAATGGGCTTTTTGGATACCACGCCGGATCATTGGCAGACTTTCAAATCGTGGTCCGGAACAACGGCTCCTCAGGCTGGGCTCAGGCATCGCATTGGAAATTGGAGGAAGTCCCGGTTCAGGCTCTGGGTGAGGAAGCCATCCAAAAAGCCGCTGATGGAGTAGATCCGGGGAGCTTGGAAGCCGAGCCGATGACGGTTGTGCTCGATCCCTACGCGACGGTAGATCTAATCCAGATGCTCGCTCTACCAGGGATGGGAGGGCGGGCCGTTGCCGAAGGTCGCTCATGGATCTCAGAGCGCATCGGCAAGCAATCTATGAACGAAATGGTCAGTATTTGGGACGATGGCTTTGATTTAGGGGGCGTTCCCCAGCCATTCGACGCTGAAGGAACGGGGCGCCAGAAGCTAGATATCGTCAGCCAGGGAGTGGTGAAGGGGGCAGCCTACGACCGTGAGACAGCTGCCCAACAGGGCTTAAGCAGCACTGGGCATGCTCTTTCGCCTGATTTTCCCCCCATGATCCGCATGTATTCGCCGCTGCCAACGAATCTATTCATGGCTCCCGGTGATAAAAGCACGCAGGAGTTAATCGAATCCACCGAGCGCGGTCTTTACATTACGCGATTTCACTACACACGGCATGTCCATCCAAGAGATTGTGTAGTGACAGGGATGACGCGTGACGGCGTCTTTTTAGTCGAAGGCGGCAAGATTCAGTGTCCACTAAAAGATTTCCGCTTCACACAGTCCTACGTTGAGGCATTGCACAATGTGGAGGCTGTCGGATTGGAGACGCGAGTAGTCGTGGATGATTTTCTACGCGCGGCTGTGTCTGCGCCGGCGGTGAAGATCCGGGATTTCAGGTTCACGGGTGTGACGGTTTAGCTGTCTGCGAACCAGAATCAACTGTGCCATAATTGATTCGTTCCGCACGCGAGGAGGCATGAATGGCACCAGACCAGCCAGATGACAAGCGCACGGTTCAGCTTAATATGGGCGCTCTCTATAGCGAGGCCGTCGAACTTGCGGGCCAGGATCAGGCCGATCGCCTGTGGAAGGACAATCACCTTGACAGCGAGGAAAATTGGCCTGGAAAGTGGGCTAAAGCAATGGAGGTACTAGAGAATCTCCGGGCTACCATGGGTGATAAGTAGCCAATCATTCGCGCGCAATGGCGCCTGCGGGCCAGCCCATAAGCTGGCCCGTATTGATTCAGAAGAATGGGGCTAGGCAAGCCCAGTCAGCTCAAGGCTTAGATCCCAGAGCCGCTCCGCAGAAGCCTTATCGTATGAGCGCCCGGAGGAGCGGACTTGTCTCCCAACGCTGTAGTATTTTCCGGTAACGCCTTCGAGCTCGGGCGAACTTGCGAGCATCAACGAAGTGAGGGAACCTTCCTCGGGGCTCACTCCGACGAGAAATCCCAGTTTAACAATCATAGCTAAGAGCGGATTTAGGTTCTTGGTTGCTAGGCCCGTTCGCACGAATCCCGGATGGAGAGCGTTGGCCGTTACGCGAGCATCAACCAGACGGTGCGCGAGCTCATAGGTGAAAAGCACGTTGGCCAGCTTCGATTGACCGTAGGCTGTCAGGCCCCAATAGCGCCGCGACATTTGAGGATCTTCAAAGTTGATACGCGAATTGCGGTGTGCAGTTGATGACACATTGACAACGCGAGCAGGCGCGCTTGCGATCAACAGATCCCGAAGTCGCTCCGTCAAAAGGAAATGGCTCAGGTGGTTGAGGGCGAAAGTCATCTCATAACCATCTTCGCTGGTCTGACGCATTAGATAAAAACCACCGACGTTATTGACGAGTATGTCAAGGCGTGGATATCGGTCGACAAATGCCTCGGCAAACCGATGAACGTTCGCCATTGAGCTCATATCGGCTATTAAGTAGCTGATTTCAGGTACAGTGGACTCATTGCGGATTGCCTCGACCGCCTCCCGCGCACGATGCTCGTATCGGCCGCCGAGTACCACATTCGCACCTTTGCGGGCTAATCCCCGTGCGGTATGGAATCCAATCCCAGACGTTGCGCCCGTTACTAAAGCTGTTTTTCCAGCTAGATGGCCAGACATGCCGCTCAAGTGTACCCATCGTGATCATGAATTGGATGAGTGTATTCTGAGATGTCAAGCTAGCTAAGTTGGGACTCGTGCTATGCTTTGACGGTCCCCACAATCAGCGATTACAGATACTGAGAAAGTTTGAATGGCTAAGCACTTCGTTCTGGTATCCGGAAATATCGGCGCAGGAAAGACCTCCCTGACCGAAAAGCTCGGAGAGCGGCTTGGATGGGAAACGGCATTTGAGTCGGTCGACGATAACCCCTATCTTGCGGACTTCTATGCGGATATGCAGAGTTGGGCTTTCTACCTGCAAATCTTTTTCCTCGGACACCGGGCGAAGCAGCATAGGGCGCTCGCAGGATCAGCGGTTTCGGCCATGATCGATCGTTCCATTTACGAAGATGCGGAGATCTTTGCCAGAGCAGCGCTGGAGCTCGGCACGGTATCAGACCGAGATTATGCGACCTATCGCCAGGTGTTTGATCTGGTGGTCAACTTGCTGCCGACTCCGGATCTTTTGATCTATTTGAAGGCTTCGGTGCCGGTTCTGATGGAGCGCATTCAGGCACGTGGACGGGACATGGAGGGAGGTGTCACCGCGGAATACCTCACCCTCCTTGAGAAATACTACGAGGAATGGATGGCGGATTTTGACCTGTGCCCGACGCTTACCATCCGTGCCGACGATCTAGATTTTGTGAACCGCCCGAGCCATCTGGACATCGTGGTGGATCGAATCCAGGACAAACTGGCAGGCAAAGAAGTGATCGCCTTCCCTGAAAGCTAGTACTGGACATGCTTGGGCCAATGGAACAAATTTCCTCTTCTATGCGTTAGCCCCCCGCAACTACATTTACCCCCTTTTTACACTGTTCCAAACTCCCTATATCGCACCTACCGCATCATGACCGCTAGGTAATGACAAAGGGAGGTACATCGAGATGAATAAGTTGCGCATAGCCACAATAGGAGTTCTACTGGTCGCACTTCTGGTGCCGGGCGTGGTGCTCGCCCAGGAAGAGGCCCTGGAGGACCCCGAAGGCAGAGTCCGAGCCGTAGGCGAAATTAGTGCTGTCGTTCCCGGGCAGGGGACATTCACGCTGATGACCCGCCGTGGCGAGGAGCTTGAGTTTCAGACCGCTGAGAACACGAAGTTCCGCAGCCCCAATGGTTCGATCGAGGACATCCATGACCTGAAAGTGGGAATGAAGGCTTTGGTCGTCGCCGCTGAGCAGACCGATGGCAGCTTGCTGGCGCTTATGGTGGCAGCCGGAAATCCGGAAGATCTCCCGGATCATCTGAGAGTAGCGGGCCAGATCCGGGCAGTCGATCCCAGTACCCAGACATTTGCACTCGAGACCCGAGAGGGCGAGACAATCCCATTCCAGACGGGTGAACGTACCAAATACCGGGGCGAGGGGATCGAGGGCTTTGAAAGTCTTAAGCCCGGGATGCACGCGAAAGTAGCTGCTCTCCCGCAGGAGGACGGTGCGCCGCTTGCGATATTGGTCGCTGTTGGTGAGCCCAAAGAGCGGCCTGATGTCACGAGGTTGGCGGGCGAGATCACCGGGGTCGTCCCCGGCCAAGGCACCTTCACGCTCGTGAACCGGGGAGGCGAGGAGTTCCCGCTTTCTACGAGTGAACGGACCAAGTACCACAGTCGGGACGGCTCCATCCAGGACATCCACGATCTTAAGAAAGGGATGATGGCCATGGTCGGTGCAGTGAGGCAAGATAGCGGTCAGCTGCTGGCACTGGTTGTTGCTGTTGGCAATCCCAAGGACAGACCGGAACTGGATGTCAAGGTGGGCGGCGAAGTAGTTGCGTTAGGTACTGGCTCCTTCACCATCCAGACCCGAGATGGCAAACGTCTATCGTTCGGTGTGAACGAGAACACCCACTACAAGGGCATCAGTGGATTTGGAGAACTGAAGCTCGGTATGATGGCAGCCGTGGGCGCCAACGAAACCGATGATGGACTGCTCGCGATCTTCATTGGAGCCAGAAATCCTGAGGATCGACCAGCGCGAGGCCCGCAGGATCGCCCCGAAGACGGACCGAATCGCAAAGATCCCGGCTGGGAGCCGGGTCAAGATCAGGACGTGAGCGCTTAAGTAGAATCTCGGAAAATCGATCACGGGCTGCCCATGTGGGCAGCCCGCTGTTTTTTGGCTGGTCGAAAGTGATTTGATAGCTTGCTCTTCAAACTCTGTCCAGTTCCGCTTTCATTTGTCAGCGAGCTTCGACCAGGCCTTCTGGATCACGAGCGCGTCGTCTTCCATGATTGGGCTCTCGCAGACAATCCGGCCACCGCATCCCATTTCATGCAGGGCGCGAAGCAGCCCATTCAGATCGAAATCGGATTCGGCCAGCATCAGATGGTTTCTCTCCCCCTTGGGACCATACTCGATTCCCGAGAGATGCACGTGCATGCGCTTAAGGGCGCGTGCTCCGAGAGCCTTCTTGTAGCTTCTGAGGGATTCCATCCATTCCTCGTACGAGTTTTGCGATCCGTCCCCCGCGCGTGCGTGAAGATGCGAGACGTCCACGCAGGGTTCGACTCCCTCGATCTCCTTTGACATGACCAGCGCATCCTCAAGCGTACCGAGCTGAGCGCTCTTGCCCATCGTTTCCGGCCTCAACGTTGCCGAATTTTCTGCGGCTCGCAGTTCATCCACGCAGCCTTGGAGCCTCGGAACAACGAATTCGAGCACTTCCTCTGGCGGTTGCCCGAAATATGAGCCGGGATGGAATATGATGTCCGTCGCCCCAGCAAGATTTCCATAGTGGGCGGCGTCCATCAACCGCTTGCGGCTTTTGGGCCACTCTTCGTCTGTGGCGTTGAGATTGATGTAGTAAGGAGCATGCACGCTGAGCGCGACATCGTGCTCCTCGCCGGCTTCCTTGATTAGGGCGCATGTTTCCTCTTTCACTCGCACGGATCGAACCCAGCCGATCTCAAATGCGTTCAGTCCGAGTTGGTTCAGCTGCTGGACTGCCCCAACCGCGCCGCCCGGCTTTTTCGGCGTTGAGCGAGGTGTTCCAACCGTTCCAAACCTAAATTTGGATTTTGCCACCCAATCCTCCCAATATGTGGAAGGGACCACAAGGATCGAATTCTAACCCGCGTTTGCACTGCTATCTACTAGAGCTATTTGGGATTCCAGGTCCAGCCACAGGTTGTAAGATTCGTCGGCTGACCGGAACTCACTCGATGGAAAATGAATATCGGGCGTGCAACGATTTGAAGCGAAAAGCATCGCCTGCTGCACAGTTATGCGAGGCTCGGGGAAACGAAAAGACCGCCGATATCGGCGGTCGATGATGTCTATTTGAGTTGAGAAGCCTACCGTTCGTCGTCCGGCCTGAGGGAGCCGGTCTTGGGGGTTGCTTCGCGCGGCAGGGCAAACTTGAAAGAGCTGCCCTCGCCCTCTTCGCTTTCTACCCAAAGGCGGCCGCCGTGCTGTTCGATAACGGTTTTAGCGAGTGCCAATCCTAGACCGGTTCCATCGATAGGGTGGTTGGGATCACGCACCGCGGCGCGGCCGCGAAACAGGTGCTCAAATACGCGCGGAAGCTCTTCTTCCGGAATACCGGGACCGTTGTCTTTGACACCAACCGTAATCTCATCGTCGTCCCAATACAGAATGACATCAATCTTTCCACCGGGGTCGGTAAATTTGATGGCATTGCTTAACAAGTTGCTCATGACCGAGTTGAGTCGATTGGGATCACCCATGATCAGCAGCGATTCCTCTGGCGGGTTGTATTTGATGGTGTGTTTTTGCGCGTCGGCCAGTGGACGAAGGTCCTCAATGGCGCGCCGAATCAGATCGTTGATATTGGTCGGCTCGAACAGGATATTGGCTGTCGACTCGACGCGAATGGTTTCCAGCAGCCCAGTGATCAAGCTGGTCATACTGTCGGTCGCCCGATGCATCATGTTCAGCGCCTTGCGCTGTTGTTCGCTGAAGGGCGCGTCCGCAAGTAGATCGGCTCCAAGTCGGATGGCATTGAGCGGGTTCTTCAAGTCGTGCGCCGCTGTACCCAAGAGCTGGGCACGCATATTATCGATCTGCTTGAGAGCCGTAATGTCCTGCATTACGGCAACGCGACCCACGTCAGTCACTTCGCTGATAGTTGCGTAAAGCGTGCGTTCCGTGGGCGTGGTGACTTCCAATGTGGTTGGCAGCTCGATGGTCTGGCTCATCAGCGCATCGCCAAGCGGGTGTCCGAAGAAAATGTCATCCGCTGGGCGCCCTACAGCTTTCTCAGCGTTGATACGGAATGCCTGCGCGGCAGCCTTATTGATCAGGATGACATGCCCAGACAAAGTGGTAAGCACCACCGCGTCTGCGGTCTCAACCAGTGTGGCTTCCAGGCGACTTCGCTCTTCCGCAACGCGTTGGAAGAGGTTGGCATTGTCCAGCGCAATCGCAGCCCAGGAGGCCACAGAGGAGAGCATTTGCTGATCGGTCTTGTTGAAGGCGCCACGCGGGTTGTTGATCGCTTCGATCACGCCCAGTATCTCGCCGCGCGTCTCTAGTGGTACGCAGAGAACGGAGGCAGTCAGCATGCCGGTTTGCGCATCGATGGCGCTGTGATAAAGGGGATTTGTACGTACGTCATTGACGATCAAGGGCGCTTTGTTTCGGGCGACCCAACCCGCAATGCCCTCCTCCAGTCGAATGGCCACGTCTTTCACGCGCATGAAGCGCCCACCGCTGGCCTTCAGGACGAGCTCCTTGCCGCCTTCATCCATAAGAAAGAGTACACAGGCTTCTGCTTGAAGCATTTCCTGCGCGTACCTCATGGAGTTTTCTAGCGCTGCTTCCAGGTCGAGGGTTGAAGTCATTTCTCGACCGATTTCACTTAGGACCTGGAGTTGGCTGGCCCGTGATTCGGCGGTCTCAAGGTGGATCGCGTCCTGTAGCCCAATCGCACCGATATTAACGATGGCTTGGGCCAGTTCCATTTCCTGTTCCCCGATTTGCCGACCCGGCTGCTCATAAAGGATGCGTACCAATCCCAGTGGATCATTGCCAACTGCAAGCGGAAACACTGCTGCCGCGGTGTATCCCTCGGATTGGAGCAGGGCCAGGTCCTCTCCCGAGCCAATTGGCGGCTGAAGGCTGATGGTGGCGGGCATCAGCTCGCTCAGCACCTTCTCATGAATTGGATAGTCCGGAACCGTAATGGGTCCATCCGTAACAATCGTGTGCGGAACAGACTGCCCCAGTGGTTGCTGGAACCGGCTCGTGCGCTCCATACCGTCTTCGAGTACCTGGACCTCACATATGCTGGCTGTGGAAGCCTTCAGCATGTGCGCAGCCATCTGACGTATCGCCTCGTCCCGCTCGTGAGTGCCCGTGATCGAATGACTGGCTTGATACAAGAGCGAAAGCTTATGGAAGAGATAATTCTGGCTCGCGGTCTGGCGCGCAAATGCTAAAACCTCAGCCGTGCGGGCAGCCAATACTTCGAGCGTGGATAGATCCTCTTCAGTAAATGGCTCTCCACGGTCGTTAGAAATGAACATCAAGCCAAAGGTGTTGCCCCCTGTAAAGCACGGCGCGCAGGCAACTGAACCCGGCGCGAGGGGCAATCCCATTGAGCCAGCTGTTCCGTCGGTTGCCACGGCGCGAAGGCTAGAGATCACTTCTCTAAGCACAGGGTGCTCAGCAGTTGAGGAGAGGCGGCCGAGCTCGCTGACCGCGATACCCTCCGCCAAACGAGGCGTGAAGCCCGAACTCGCCTCATCAAATTCATATAGTGCGGCGCGGTCCGCCCCAGTCAGCTGGCTGGCCATCGCGAGAAGCTCGCTCAGCGCTTCGCTGGGATTGTCAAAATCGAAGGAGGTTGTAGCAGCGCGATACAAGTTGCTCTGCATCTCGCGTACGTCTTCTGTCATGAGTTTGCGCGCTGAACCATAGCCACGGAGTGGCAATCGAGGATTATGACATATCGAATGGTCAGTTGCAATGAGAGCTTTTGGGGGCCTGCCAAGATAGCCGAAACTGACCTAAAAGTCATGAAAGCAACCGAGAGACCATCGCTGGGCCCAGGATCATGATGCCGACCAATACCGCCGCCAGGGCAGCGAGCAAGACCGCACCCGCGCTCACGTCTTTAGCGATACCCGCCAACGGATTCTCCCTTGGGCTGCTGAGATCGACTGCAGCTTCGATGGCTGTATTGATGAACTCAGCCGTCCACACAAGCCCGGCTGCTATGATCAGCGGAATCCACTGCGCGATTTCAAGCCGAAGCCATGCGCCAAACAGGAGCAAGGCGATTGTGGCGGCCAGGTGAATTCGAGCGTTTCGTTGGGTACGCAACACATAAGATATCCCCGAGAAGGCATCACGGAACGACCTGACGAGGAGGGGCATGAAATGTCCGCTATCTTGGGCGTGCAATTCGAAATAGGGTACCCATGAATGGTCTATCGATCTGAAGTGCCCTCGATCGGGTCGCCCAGGCGCTGCAAGATTCGCTCTTGTGCATCGAACATCCGCTTGTAGCTTTCTTCATTGTCATGATCATGACTGAGTAGATGAAGCACGCCATGCACGGTCAGCAGACACAGCTCATTTAGTAAAGCGTGCCGTCCCATCGCAGCGCCCGTCAGGGCTATCGGTGGGCAAACGATCACGTCTCCAAGGTATTCTGCGCCGGTCTCAGGATCAGTCTCGCCTCCCGGAAACGAAAGCACGTCCGTGGGCTGGTTGATCCCGGCATAGCGAAGGTTGTATTCGCAGATCCCAGGCTCATCTGTGAGAACAACCGTTAGCGTTCCAGAATCAACCTTCTGATCCTGGAGAGTAGCCTCGGCAGCCGCGATGATGGATTGATCGAAGCCAGCTCCGTAGGGGCCTCCTTGAACCTGTACTTCTGTGCTCATCCAATCCTCACCTTGGAATCGTAATGACGAGTGACCTAAGGCGTCAAGCCTCTTTGGGTTCGGCCGTGGCAGCTGTTTCAGTCTCCTGCAATTCAGCATCGCTTGGATCCGTGACCACAGGTACAGGTGCGGCGGGCTCTTCAAGTTGTGGATCCGCCGCCTCCGGGTAACGAATTCGTGGGTGGTAAATGCTGCGAAGGGTCTTAACAAAGGATCTGCGAATGGTGTCCAAATTCTTCAGAGTCAAATCTGTGCGGGCCAACTGTTTCTTGGAAAGCCGGTCTTCGATGACCCAAGCAACTGATTCATCCAGCGAGGCCTCGTCGCCCGGCTTGTCGGATCGGATTTTGGCTTCTACTCCATCCGCGAGCATCAGAATGGCGGTCTCTCTAGAACGAGGTCGGGGACCGGGATACGTGAAGTCACGTGGATCTACGCTATCCGGGTCGTCACCCGCGGTCTTCAGGGCCAGGTGATACTGGTAATCGGTGCGCATGGTTCCATGATGCTCGAGAATGAAGTCGGTCACCACACTTGGTAGCCTGTGTTTTCGGGCTAATTCGAGGCCATCCGTAACATGAGCGATGATCATGCTGGCGCTGGTCGCGGGATCCATTTGCTCGTGGATGTTCTGTCCTGAAAGCTGATTCTCGATGAAAAATTGCGGGCGCTCCGTCTTGCCAACGTCGTGATAGAGGCAGCCCACCCGCGTGAGCAGCGCGTTGGCACCGATTGCCCTTGTCGCTTGCTCCGCTAAGTTGGCCACTTGAAGACTGTGCTGATATGTGCCGGGTGCGGTCCGTAGCAGCAGTTGCAGCAGAGGATGGTCTGGACGCGAAATTTCGATGAGTTGAATATTCGTCGTGATTCGTAGTGTGCTTCCGATGAGCAGTAGCACGCCGAAGGCCAAACCGGCGGAGAGAATACCGGTGACCAGAGCGCCACCCACCACGCGGGCTTTCTCAACGATGTCCACCGCTGGATCCGGAACTCGAAAGATAACAACCACGGAGATCGCAGCCAGGCTAGCAACCAGGCCGGCCCAAGCGAAGATCCCTAAACGCTCAGCACGACCAATTGCCAAGGCTCCAAGCGCGCCGCTCAGCATGAAGTAAAGCGCGATTTCCAATCCCCGAAGTCCCAGGTAACCTGCCAGCGCACCGAGCGCCAGTGCCGACATGACACCCATGCCTGGACCCACCAGGATCGCAAATAGCATCGGCAAGGTAGCGGCAGGGAAGAAGTAAGGCAGTACGGACTGGCCCGACACCGCATATCCCAGCCCCAAGGAGGTGATCACAAAGAGTGCGGCGTTGACCCAGGAGATGCGCACATTCTGCATCATTTCAGGATTGAAACGGTAAGCGAAGAGGGCAACCGCGCTGCCCAGAAGTGTTACCAGTAAAGCGAGCAAAGCCAGATCCTGCAATCGACTCGGAGGTTCTATTAAGTCAAACGACTTCAGCGCCTCCAAATCGATCGCGGAAACCGGATCTCCACGGGCGACGATAATCTGCCCTGGGGCAAAGGAGCGGGTGACCGGAGCCACAGCATCTCGGGCCGATGTGCGGGCAGCTGCGGTCTCTTCCTCGTTGAGGAGCGCGTTCGCTACAACAAATGCACCCACGAGTTCTTCCACGAGTTGAGCCTGCTCTTCAGCCATTCCAAAGCTGATCAATGTACGAATCCCTCGCGAGGCGTCAACCACGCGGTCTTCTCGGATTTCGCCTCGCATGACCTGCTCCAGGACGGACAATGACTCGAGCCGGACTGCTTCCCAGCGTGAAGCTGGTAGATCCAAGATCGCCTCGGCCATCGGTGGGTCCAGCTGCAGATCTTCCATCGACATTACATCTTGCAGGCGTTCCTCCGTGGTGGCAAAACCATCGGCTCGAACCGAAGAGATGAAGTTAAGCGTAGCTGTGAGGCGTTCAAGTTGAAGTCTGGCAATTGCGCTATTTGGAGGATCGAAGATTTCCGCCACTGCTTGTTCTGCCGCGGTCCTAGCCTGATCCGTCAATACGGAACTCTCATAACTTAGCTCATGGGGCGCCAGTACATCCTGCGCTGCTACATCCCCAGTCTGCAGGGCGACTGCTGATCCGTTTTCAGCTGAGCTAGCTGAGAGGGCCAGAATAGTTCCGATCAAGCCAAAAGCAAAAATGATCCACAGTTGAGTAGCTTCCCAAGTGCGGGAAATTCGGCGACGAAAAGTAAGGCGCCTATCATCCATGGTCGATCTCTATGAGCCCAGCAAGCTAAGCACCACTTCGCTGGCTTGCTTGCCTTCCGCGCGGCCTCCGAGGCGAGGCATGAGGTCCTTCATGACTATGCCCATCTGCCCTGGCTCCGTTGCGCCCGTTTCCAGAATCGATTCTCGAGCCAGCTGCTCAAGCTCGGCCTGGCTAAGGGGTTGGGGGAGGAATGTTTCAAGGTAGGTCAGTTCCTCCTGAGTCGAATCTACGATGTCGGCCCGCCCAGCGTTCTCAGCATCCGCGATCGCCTCACGCCGAGCTTTGGCCTGCTTCTGAAGAAGCGCTATGGCGGCTGTCTCGTCTAGCTCGCCACCGCGCTCAATTTCCGCAAGCTTCCATTCTGAAAGCACCATCCGGAGCGTACGCTTGTGGAGGTCACTACCCCCTCGAATTGCAGCCTTCAGCCTCGCTTCGAGGTCATCCTTCGTTAACATGCCGCGATTATACATGAGCAGTTGGCGCAGAGATCCGGAAGGTAATCAGAGCTATATCTCAAGCTTTGTACCTAACATAACTATCAATTTGCCAGACAGGGCTCGATTGTTGGGCATTATGGCGTCTGGGGATCGGACTGAAGTACAGAAAAGTTGTCGAAAAGAATCTCTGTCCCGGCTTGCCCATAGGTGCCCGCTATCAGTCCCACATCTCCACTGGGCCATTCTGCAGCCTGCGTCTCGGCGACAAGAATTCCATTTACCAATAGTCGTAGTTGATATCCGCTGCAATCGGCCCGAATGTGATTAGGGGTCTCACCGTGATTGACAGCTTCAGAGGGGAGCAGGCTTTCATCAGTAAGCAGTCTGCGGCGACCGTCCTTGTACACCCCAATTCCCGAGTACCCGTCGCTAGATATCAGAAAGAAATAGAAATTGCGCGCATCCTGATACCGACACAGCACACCGTATACGTTGTCCTCCGGTCCACCGAGCTTTGTGGCATCTACTTCAATCTGTACATCTGCCAGATCTAGATGAGGGACCGCCCATGCATCGGTAGTCGATTCAAGAACGTGTATCCGGTAGCCTCCCTCGTGATAATCAGAGGAATAGGTCGAATCGTAGTATCGATCCCAACCGCTAACCGGTCTCGAGAAATCGTCCTGAAAGATGACTTCTCCCGGATCCGACGACACACCACACGCGGCAGCCACTAACGACCCCAAGACTAGCAGAGTCGCTCGAGATAGGTTCATGCTTTTCCGTCGGACGGGTTCAAGGGTTTAGGTTCTCAAGCGAGCGTCGAGCGAGGTTACCGAGACGTCCATCAGGATCGAGCGCCGTAGCGGAGGCAAGTGCGGAGCGCCCCCCCGCGATATCTCCAGCAGCAAGCCGGAGCAGACCCAGATGATACTGTGCGCTGGCCAAACTGCTATCGACTTGTATGGCCTCCATAATAAACCGCTCAGCCAGGACCCAATTCCCAAGCAGGAAGTGAGTGAATCCAAGTCGGTCGAGTGCAGCCGCATCCCGTGGCTGGAGCATCACCACTTGGCGAGCGGCTGGCAACCCGATCTCATCCAGGTCAATCTCATAGTCCAGTGAAAATTGGGCGAGTAGCGACCATAGAGCAGCATCGTCCGGCGCAAGGTTTGCAGCGTACAGATAGGCCAAGCGGGCGGCCGACATGTCGCCCGTGGCCGCATACGCAGCCCCGAGATCCACTGCGACGAATGGATCCTCAGGTGCAAGGACGGCGGCCTGTTCGTATGCCTCTACAGCACGAATTGGCTCTCCACTAATCAACCAATGTTTTCCAAGGAGCACGCGGGGCAGCGAAGCCTGAGGCGCTTCGGCTGCAGCACGCTCAAGTTCCGAAAGGCCATCCTGACCGGATCGATCCAACGCCAGCCCGTAGTACGCCCTTGCCTCCGTATAGTCGGGATCATGCAACAAGGCATTCTCAAATGCGGTGGCAGCCAGCGACCACATTTCTGCCCTTGCAAGCGTCTGACCCACCTGGGCGAGTGTAAAGGAGGCGTTCTCCTCGCTTCGAGCAGATTCTATGGCTTTGATAAGCTCATACGCCAGGCTTGCGCCTTCTGGGTCGAGGTCAATTGCTAGCCTTAGAAAACTCAGTGCATTTTCGGGGTCGTGCACGGCAATTAGTGTCCCCAACATTTCGCTGGCTTCTGGGGTTGCAGGAAGCGAGATCTGCAATACATCGAGTATTTGTTTGGCTTCCTGATAGTCGCCCGCGGCGAACAGCAGGTTTGCTTCTTCTCGCAGTAGGACTGCCTGGTCTGGGCAGCGTGCTCGCTCCAGCTGATCAAGTGCCTCCTCAATAAGGCCAGCCCGAATCTTTACACCCAGCTCCAGACACTCGATGCGCGACTCGTTCCCGGGCACCTGACTCAGATAGTCGATGGCTTGGTTGGCTTCATCGGATGCAAGTGCACCCTGAGCTGCTCGCATGTGCAGTGCTGGTACCTCAGGCTCGAGCGCAATCGCATCCGCCAGGGCTGGCAGCGCGAGATCCAATCGCCCTGCGAGAATAGCCGTGCTTGCTGCCTCGAGATTTTCGGTCCAGCTGGCAGGATATGCGGTGACTCCGAGCGCCACGACGAGGATGAGTACGGCTGCAACGTGGAGCCCACGCCTGCGAAAGAGTTCCATTGTCGCACGATAATACAACGCCCTTGACAGATTGCCGAGGGCTTCATGCCGGATCTATGACGGCAAACAGCGTTGGAGATTGCGAGCCGACGAGATACTATCGCACGCCGGGTCGCGTCATCAGATCAAAATGCTTCAGTACCCGCAACGCGCGCAATGTGTTCCAACGACTCGGCTCACGAGGGAGCTCCATCTCGAAGTGTGTCTGACCTGGATGCTTTCCCTGCACCGGCCACTTGCCGTCCTTGCGACGCTTCTTGATCAATACGTCCAGTGCGTCCTGCATTCTTGGATCAAATTCGACTCCCGCGCATTGGAAGTAATCTAGCGCGCGGAGTATGTCGTAATACCAGCGCGCAGGGTAGGAGAGAAGCAGCATCCGCTTGTCAATGATCTCACCAGTGCGGTCGGACTTATAGAGACGATGCTGGAGAATAAATTCCCTTGCTGCCGCCGCAACCTGAAGGAGCTCTGGAGTCCGGTAAGAATATCCGTTTGCGGTGAACTCCAAGATTCCTTCCAGAATCGATAGAGTCGAGTGTAGCGAACTGTGCACCGCACCCCACCGGCTGGCATCGCAGTTGAACCCCCCATCATTCATGTGCTCGCTAAGAATGAAATCGACGATGGACTGAAGCGATTCCACTGACATCTCGAAATAGGCAGCAAAGTTGAGGAACATACCATTCAAGCAGACGTCACTTTGCTTGATCGTAGGGGACGTATTGATCCCTCCGTCAGGCCCTTTTTGGTGCTCAAGAACGTCGCGCAGCGTCTCGTGGATCGCCGGCACTGCTGGAGATATCCCAAGGTTCTTGAGATCCAAGATCGTGTAGTGGGTGGAGATCCATTTCGGCTGGTAGTAGGCTCTCCCCCAATGTCCATTGTCGTTGCGCAGGCTGAGAAAGCGCGCGCCCCAGCCCTCGGTAGCAATTTGTCCACGCAGATCCGGCCGCTCTTGATCAAGGAGATCACGCCAGGCCTGGTATTGGATCGAGACGTCGCCCTCAAGTAGCCAGTCGATAATTTGCTCTTCCATCAGATTTGGCTCGCCTCCTGTTCCCTCAGCAACGGATGGTTCCCACTGGATGAATTGTCCATACGCTCACACAGCTATAATAACGGTCGATTTCCGGAGGGTTGCACGATGGAATTTGGTCTCACCGAAGAGCACGAGATGTCTCAAAAGATGGTACGTGATTTTGCTCAAAAAGAGATAGCCCCAAACATCGGTGAGTGGGACCGAAAGCAAGAAATGGCACCTGAGATACTGCCCAGGATGGCCGAGCTTGGCATCCTGGGTGTTTGTTTGCCAGTCCGTTTCGGCGGCCAGGGATTCGACTTCATCTCACTTGGCCTCGCTTGCGAGGAACTGGAGGCCGTCGACTCGACTTTGCGGGTCATCATGTCGGTTCACGTCGGCCTCTCTAGCTTGACTTTACTGCAATGGGGCACGGAGGAACAAAAGGAGAAGTATCTGATACCACTCGCGAAAGGCGAGAAGATTGGCTGTGGCGCATTCACGGAATCGGGAATGGGCTCCGACGTGGCGAGCATGCAGACCACGGCTAAAAAGGACGGAAGTGATTACGTGCTCAATGGTGAAAAGATGTGGATCTCGCTCGCAGCCAAGGCAGATTACGCCTTGCTTACCGCGCGTACCAATTTCGAGCCGGATCGGCCGAGCGAAGCGTTGTCCTCTTTCATTGTGGACTTGAAGAGCGAAGGCGTGACCACCGGCGATATAAAAGGAAAGCTCGGCGTGCGTGCAGGTTCCACGGGCTGGATTTCCCTGCACGATGTGCGCCTTCCTGGGGACAGCTTAGTGGGTGAAGAAGGCGAGGGCTTTAAGATTACGATGTCCGGATTCGACAGCGGTCGCTATACCGTGGGAGCAGGTGCGGCGGGTTTGATCCGCGCTTGCCTGGAAGCTAGCGTGGCTTATGCCAACGAGCGCAAAGCATTCGGACGACCGATTGCAAACCACCAATTGGTGCAGGTAAAAATTGCCCGCATGTCTCAGGACTATGAGATTGCTAAGCTGCTCTACCTGAAAGCCGGATGGCTCAAGAATCGGGGCTTGCGAAATACGGTTCAAACTTCGATGGCAAAGCAATTCGCAACCGATGCTTCCTTTGCCGCCGCCTCAGAGGCCATCGCCGTACATGGTGCTTACGGATACAGTGACGAGTATGCGGTTGAACGATACTTACGGAATTCGAGGGGGGCCATGATTTACGAAGGGACTAACGAAATACATTCCCTGATCCAGGCAGGTTATGCGTTGGGATCACGCGCGGATCGGCCCCTCCGGCGTGAGATGCCGGCCTACGACGCGGACGTGTGGCAATCCGAATAGCGATTCCCCAATCCATCGATTGCGGGATCTCCAAACTCTGTCGCCAGGGTGCATACCTTGAGCGACACGAAATCAGCTCAATCCCGCGGTGAGATTACCTACTAGGAGGGTAGATTGAATATCGTAGTCTGCGTCAAACAGACGCCCGACACGGCAGCTACGCTGTCCGTCGTTGATGGCAAAGCATCATGGGGTGATGCTCCCCTGGTACTCAATCCCTGGGACGAGTATGCGGTGGAGCAGGCACTGCTCACTAAAGAGGCGGAGGGTGGAAAGGTTACCGCCATCTGCCTGGGGACCGATGCGGCTGAAGAAGCACTCAAGCAGGCTCTCGCCATGGGCTGCGATGAAGCCATCCTCATCCGAGATTCTGCCTATGAGACGGCTGATTCTCTTGTGGCATCCAGCATTCTGGCGGCAGCAATACAAATGTTGGACTCAACCGAGCTCGTCTTCTGTGGCAAGGCGGCGGTGGACACCGATACGGGTATCACCGGACCGCAGGTGGCGCGGCGGCTTGGTTGGCCATCTTTCAATCTTGTAGCAGCTATCTCTGAGCTCGATGCCGGCGGCAAAAAGATTACTGTGGAGCGGCTACTTGAGGAGGGCCGGCAAATCGTCAGCGGATCCCTGCCGGGTGTCGTGAGCGTTGTGAAGGAGATCAATGAACCTCGCTACCCGTCTTTCATGGGAATTCGTAAGGCATCCAAGGCAGAAATACCTCGATGGACGGGTGTGGACATCGGACTGGATGGGAGTTCCCAACCGGCGCTCGCCTGGACGAAGATTATTGCCCCGGAGAAGGGGCAAGCCCAGTGCGAGTTTATCGAGGGCAGCAATGCGGAAGAAATCACAGCAAATCTTGCGGATCGCCTCATTGAGCAGAAGGTGATCTGATGGTTCTCGTCTATATCGATCACTTCGACGATCGCGCGATCCCCGCCTCGTGGGAAAGCCTTGGAGTGGGACGGAGTATGGCCGAGGCCACGGGTGTGGAAGTTAAGGCAATTGTGTTGGGAAGTGGCGTGGAGGCCCTCGCTCAGGAGGCGCTGGTCTATGGAGCCAGCGAGGTCTTCTACGTCGATTTGCCTGAGCTCGAGCACTTCCGACCTGAGCTATACACGGAGGCAGTGACACAGATCGTAAAGGAGCAAGGCGCCGACATTGTGCTTCTTCCGACTACAAGTCGAACCCGAGAGCTTGGGGGAATGCTGGCCATCGATCTGGAGACCGGTGTCTCACCTGATATCGTTGAATATGAGCTGGACGGCAATGCCGTTGTTGCCATGCGCCCGATCTATGCCGGCAAGCTGCTGGTCAAAGAAGTGAATAACGAGCGGCGACCTCAGATCCTGACCATTCGCTCGCGTGCCTTTCCGGCACCTGAAAAGACGTCGGCAGCTCCAGACGGGCTCACAAAGCTCGATCTTGAATTGTCCGAACCGCTCACAGAGGTGCAGGGCTACAAGGAGTCAGAAGTGGGGGTAAGCCTGGCCGATGCAGCAGTTATTGTGTCGGGCGGCCGCGGCACCTCCAACAACCCAAACCTCGAGCCTCCGGCCGAGATCGCCGACGAAAAGGACCAGGAGATCTGGAGGGCACAGCAGGGCTTCGAGCTGATCGGTGAGCTTGCCAAGGTGTTAGGCGCGGCCGTTGGAGCGAGTCGTGCGGCAGTCGATGCAGGCTACATCCCGTATTCACATCAGGTAGGCCAGACTGGCAAGGTCGTGTCGCCTGATCTCTACATCGCCTGCGGCATATCAGGAGCGATCCAGCATTTGGCAGGAATGAGAACCGCGAAGACTATCGTGGCCATCAACAAAGACTCCGAGGCGCCCATCTTCAAACTGGCGCACTTTGGAATTGTGGGGGATCTCTATGATATCGTTCCCGCGCTCATAGCAACCCTAAAAGTAAGGCTAGGCAAGAGCTGAGCCCACCCAAACGCAAGCGGGAAGCTCACGGCAAGAAGCGCGGATTGCGTGACCAAGGATGAAACGGCTTCACGCATCATGTGGATTACATCGCCATAGATCGACCCCATCGCGTGATTAGCATCAATTAGAAGCGAACGACCCCACGCAACGCATGGGGCCTGTTCTATTTCCTGCAAAAGTACCCCTGCGGCGACTCGAACGCCGGCACCCGCCTCCGGAGGGCGGTGCTCTATCCAACTGAGCTACAGGGGCGTTAGTCAAATTCTATCCCAACCGATCGAGCGGCGGTAAGCATTTGTTAATGCAAAGGTGCTACAAAACTCGACATAGTCATGGTGTCTCGAGGATGATTCGCAGTCTGCCAATAATCCCTTTTCTCATAATTGCGGCATGCGCGCCCACGGTTGGTGAGACCACCGGTGAAGACGTGACCGTCGCGGAACACACAGAGTCTAGCGCCCCTGAATCGAGCAGGCAGAATGATGAAGTCGTCGATGAAGAGGTGCGATCGTATGCAGGAACCGTTCCAGCCCCCGAATTCCCAGATGGCCTCGACTGGCTTAACACCGAGCAGCCGCTGGCCATCGCAGATCTGCGCGGCAAGGTGGTCCTGCTGGATTTCTGGACCTATGGCTGCATCAACTGCATGCATAACTTTCCCGGACTCAAGCAACTTGAAGCCGAATACGCGAATGAACTGGTGGTCGTTGGGGTGCATTCAGCGAAATTCGAGAATGAGGGGGACACAGAAAATATCCGTCAGATCATCCTGCGCTACGATCTCGAACATCCAGTTATCAACGATCATGAGTTTACTGTCTGGAACACTTGGGGGGCTCGTGCCTGGCCGACGCTTGTGCTGATTGATCCCAGTGGAAACGTGGTCGGCGGTCATTCCGGAGAGGGTGTGTATCCGGTCTTCAAGCCTGTAATTGCTGCGCTCGTGAAGGAATTCGACGAGGTGAAGATCTTGGACCGTACTCCTCTCGAACTCAAACTAGAGAAAGAGGGTTTGCCCTCCACCGTGCTGTCCTTTCCAGGCAAAGTGCTGGCGGACCCAGCAGCAGGTCGACTGTTCGTCGCGGACACAAACCATCATCGGATCCTTCAAGTCAACATTGAGAACGGGCAAGTGCAGGCCGTGTTCGGCTCCGGCGTGACTGGCCTGCAGGATGGAGCAGCTTTGGAAGCACAGTTCTACAACCCGCAGGGCATGGCACTTGCTGGAGACACCTTGTATGTGGCGGATGTAGACAACCATGCGATCCGCGCCATCGATCTGGTTGGCGGCACGGTGGATACGGTAGTCGGCACCGGTAGCCAGGCCAATCGCTATCCGCCAATGGCGGGTCTGGCGCCCGATGTGGAGCTCAACTCACCCTGGGATCTAGCTCTGGACGGAAATCATCTCTACATCGCTATGGCGGGCTCGCATCAGATCTGGCAACTTGGATTGAGCGATGGTGTTGTCGAACCAACCGCTGGGAGCGGCGGGGAGGGCACCCTGAATGGACCGCGCGCGGGGGCAGAATTGGCGCAGCCGAGCGGCCTAGCCTTCGGACCAAATGACCGATTGTATTTCGCAGATTCGGAAAGCAGCAGCATCCGCTGGGTCGAGCTGACTGGTAACTCTCCCGAGGTAGGTACGCTGGCAGGCGGCGATCAGAACCTGTTTCAATTCGGCGATCTCGATGGTGTGGGGGCCGGAGCGCTCATGCAGCACCCTCTCGGAGTCGTGTCGGACGGAGAGCTGATATATGTCGCGGATACCTACAACAGCAAGATTAAGCGCATTGATCCTGACACGGGAGAGGTCACAACGTGGTTGGGTGAGGATCATGGATGGCGAGACGGTGAGGAACCTCTTTTCTACGAACCCGGGGGCCTGGATCTCGTTGAGGACGTACTGTATGTAGCGGACACAAACAATCATGCTGTCCGCTTGGTTGATATAAAGACGGGTGAGACCTCGACCCTGGTGATAAGCGGGATCGAGGCATTTATGCCTGCCGCCGCTGATTACCAAGGAGCTGTATTGACCCTCAAGCCTGCGACGGTTGCCGGCGGTGCCGGCACGCTAGTCATCGATGTCCAAACGCCTGAGGGCTACAAGTTCAATGATCTTGCCCCCACTTCCGTCACCTGGAGCGTTGAAGGAGATGTCGCAGATATTCCGGATGAAGCAAATGTGACGATACCGGGTCCGACCTTTCCGATGGAATTCGAAGTCAGCTTTAGGGAGGGTGGGGGGAAGCTAGTCGCCGATCTCAACCTCTACTATTGCAAAGCCGTTGCGGAAGAGCTCTGCTTATTTGACCAGGTACGGTTGGAGTTACCGCTGGTCGTCGGAGGTGAGCTGGGCTCCGTCGCAGGTCTCGTCTACGAGATACCGAAACCGGATTCTCCAAGCAACTGAGGCGAGTCTGAAAGCGACATGTTACCGGGTCCGGTCTTTGTTATTATTGGAATATGCTCCGACCATACGTAGACACCAGAGATCATTTGGGTAAGTTCTTGAAGCTCGGAGAGGGCGAAATCACTCCCCAATCGCGCGCGACGATCGTACAGTTGCCTGGAGTTTCAGGGGGTCTGGTTTGGAACCGGCCGGCCGGAGTTTTAGTGAATTGGAGCGATGGGACCGAAGCTGTATTACCAATCCGTGATGTCACTCGCATCGCCCAGGTCGCACTGCTGGCAATGGGATTCCTAGGGGGACTGGCCGCTTGGTTGCTGCTTGGGCGCGGTAACTCAATGGAGAATAAACGATGACAGACAAAGAAGTCGAACTCCCTGATATCGATAGCGCAAACGAGGTGGTTCAAGAAACGCTATCGAAACTGATCGAGGCGGCGGATGTTTCGAAAGTCTATGGCCGTCCGATCAAGCAGGGTGACATCGCTGTGATTCCGGCCTCCGAGAATTTGACCCTGTTGGGTTTTGGCGTTGGAGCTGGTGCAGGCGTGGATACGAGCGGAAAGGGGGAGGTCGGAACCGGTGGCGGTGGTGGCGGAGGTGGACGCACACTCTCTCGACCGGTCGCTATCGTCGTAGTTACGCCTGAGGGAGCATATGTTGAGCCTGTAATGGATCCAACCAAGGTGGCACTAGCTGCGATCACAGCGGCCGGCTTCATGCTTGGGATGCTGTTGAGGATGAGCCGCAAACGTTTAACGTAAGTGTAGTACCCAGTCCATACGACGCCGCGCCCTGCGCGGCGTTGCCACTTAAGTAAAAATACTTGATATCTGGAGGTCACCGAATGGTTAGACGAATTGGCTACATCGGCCTGGGATTGATGGGGAAACCCATCGCTTTGAATTTGCTGAAATCCGGTTTTGAACTGACCGTACATAATCGATCCCGCGAGGCAGTTGAGGATTTGGTTTCACTGGGCGCCTCACAAGCCCAGTCGCCGCGCGAGGTCGCCGAAGCCAGCAAAGTTGTCATCACTAATTTGCCGGATTCTCCTGACGTTGAGAAAGTCGTCCTGGGGTCTGATGGCATATTGGAGGGTGCCTCCCAGGGAACGATCTATATAGACAACAGCACCATCAAACCTGAAACTGCGCGAGGCATAGCCCAAGCGCTGTCCGAAAACGGCGTGTCGGCGCTGGATGCACCCGTATCCGGTGGTGATGTCGGAGCCAAGGCGGGGACCTTAGCGATCATGGTCGGTGGACCGAGAGAGGCATTTGATCAGGCGCTGCCGGTATTCGAAGCTATGGGAGAAACAATCACCTACGTTGGGGAAAGCGGAGCCGGCCAGGTGGCCAAGGCTTGCAATCAGGTGATGGTAGCGGCTCAAATGGTGGCAATGGGCGAGCTGCTGATGCTCGCACAAAGAGCCGGCGTGTCGCCCGAAAGAGTTGTAGAGGCCATCCAAGGTGGCGCCGCCCAGTGCTGGGCACTCGATATGAAGCCACCGCGGCTGTTTGCGGGTGAGCGTGGCCCAGGGTTTAAGGCTTACATGATGCACAAGGATCTTGGCATTGTGCTCGATACCGCCAGGTCATACGGCATGCCGCTGCCGGCTACTGCTAGCCACATGCAGATGTATGAAGCCATGCTTCAACTCGGAATGCGTGATCTGGATAATTCTGCGGTGGTGGGCGTTCTTGAAACGCTGGTGGGAAAGCAGCTCGGGGAGATCGAGTAGTAAGCCTGCTGTGAATAAATCATTCAGCAAAGCTTATGGGTCAAAGCGTGTCAGATCCCAGGAGCGTGACTACTCGATCACAACTGCAACCACCTGACCGGGACCGTGAACCCCTATGGTCAGGCTCATCTCAATGTCTGCAGTTCTCGATGGGCCACTAATGAAAACAACGTTAGAACTGTTCGCTACGTAGTGCCTACCGCCGGCTTCGAGCCAGGCCTCCAAGTTTGGATAGATGTCTTTTGTACGTACGATGACAAGATGCGTTGCCGGAAGCATCGATGGGATTAGAGAGCGCCGGCTAGCGGTTGAAAGCACGACGGTGCCTGTATCTGCAAAAGCAGCAATTGAGCCGGTTATCCCTACCTGCGACTGATCCAATTCAGTCAGGGTAGAGCTTCTTTTTCGTCCAGATGCCAGCTCAGGATATGTAACTTGGAATTCCTCCTCAAGCCTCTGCAACATGGTGAAGAGGATCGGCTCCACCTTACCCCAGCTCAGCACCCGCGAGGCTCCCAGAACGTAAAGCTCGCCCACAATGCGATCTACTGCATCGCTCTCGGAACAGCGAATGACTTCGCCGCCCAGCTCTTTCAGCTCAAGCTCGAAATCGTCCACTTTCGTTTCGTCTACATCTAGCTCCGGAAGGGGAACGGTCTCCGCGGGTGGCTGTATCTCGGGGTTGCGAGGTTGAACATCTAGTCTCATTTTGCGCAACCTCGCGCGCAAAGGACGAACCGCAAATCCAGGAAAATGCCGGAAATTTGTCCATTCAGCTAAAGGACCAGGGAGTGATGTGATCCAGTCTGCCTGTATCGGCAAGAATCGGGGTGCGAGAGCTGCTATTCGCTGTGCCCAGCGGAACCGCCGGGGCGATCGGGCAAGCCAAGCGTATGTTTTGAGACCGCGTTCAATCGGTGGGATTGTCGATGGAGTTGCCGATCGGACTCTCAGGAGCATGCCGGGTATGTCGATCCCTACCGGACAAGCGTCCATGCAGGCGCCACACAAAGAAGAGGCTTTAGCAAGGTGGCCAAATTCGGCCATCCCAAAGAGCGCGGGCGAAACTACTGATCCGATCGGGCCAGAATAAACGCTACCGTAGGAATGACCTCCAGTCTCGCGAAAGACTGGGCATGCGTTGAGACATGCCCCGCAGCGGATGCAGTCCAAGGATTCAGCGAGGGGCGTACTCAACAACGCACCGCGACCGTTGTCTACCAGGATCACATGCCGCTCATCTGCGCCATCCGGCTCTGTGTCGCGGCGCGGCGCGCTGACAAGTGAAACGTAGTTGGTGATTTTCTGCCCGGTCGCCGAGCGGGGCAGTAAGCGGAGCATCACTGCCAGGTCTTCCATTGTGGGCACCAGCCTCTCGATCCCCATCACCGCGATGTGTATAGGGGGCAGCGAGTTGACCATTCGTCCGTTGCCTTCATTGGTCACGAGGCAAAGCGTCCCGGTCTCAGCAACACCGAAATTCACACCCGTGAGGCCGATCGGAGCCGTGAAGAACACCTCGCGCAGATTGTTGCGTGCAGCGCGGTTGATTTCTACGACGTCTGGAAACACCTCTAAATCAAGCTTTTCGTTGAATGTCTCAGCAACCTGCTCTTTTGTCAGGTGAAGTGCAGGTGTCAGGATATGCGCCGGAGGCTCACCCCGAAGCTGCACGATGTACTCCCCCAAGTCAGTTTCGACCGCCTGGATTCCCGCGGATTCCAATGTTTTGTTGAGGCCGATCTCCTCGGTCACCATTGATTTCGATTTGGCGACAAGCTTGGCGCCGTGTTGCTCAGCGATCTGAATCACAATTCGACCGGCTTCCGCCCCGTCCGCTGCTCTGTGGACTTTGATGCCGTTCTCACCTAAGCGAGTTGCGAATGTCTCTAAGTGGGAAGCAAGATTCGAAATGGTCGCACGGCGAATTGTTTTGGCTTGCTGGCGGAGTTCCGTCGCATCTGGTAGTTGGTGGAGGGCGGACTCCCGTCGCTGACGACGCGAGTCCGCATTTCTATCGAGCAGCTCCTGAAGCTGAGGGTCTTGAATCGCCTTTTGAGCTTTTGTCAGGAAAGGAGAATTCATCTCAATCCGGGCTCTTGACCTGCCAGTACCTGCGAGAGATGTGAACAGCGCAAACTGGATCCAGCGCTTCGAAGGCCACCCTCGATCTGCATCAGACAGCTCGCGTCGCAACCCACGACTACTTCCGCACCCGAATCTTCGATCTTTTGAATCGTTCTCGCTAGCATCTCTTTCGAGATGGGAGCGTGATCCACGGAGAACAACCCCCCAAATCCGCAGCACTCTGGCTCGAGGCGTTCAACCGAACTTCCAGGAATCGCTTGCAGTAATTCGATGGGCTGCCGATCGATGCCCAGTCCCCGCAGCAGGTGGCATGCGGGGTGGTAGGCGATGTACATCGTGGAGGGAGATTCCACATCGGAGATCATCAACTGGTCGATCAGAAATTCGCTCAATTCATAGGTCCGCTCTGCGAGTTCGCGCGCCCTTCGCAACATCTTTGGATCGTTTGCGAATAATTCGGGGTAGCGGTGACGGATCATGTCCGTGCAGGAACCAGAAGGGACGACGACGGGTGCGTCATCCGAAAATGCTTCAATCGTGTGCTCAGCGAGATTGCGAGCCTCGGCGGGGTATCCAGCATTCAGCAGCGGCTGCCCACAGCAGGTCTGCGCAGATGGAAAGCTCGGGCTTGCGCCGGCCCTCGCCAGCACTTCGACTGTCGCCTCCCCGATTTCCGGAAAGAGACTGTCGACGATGCAGGTTGCGAGAAGCTGAACTCTCATGTCACCTAACGTGAAAGACCGTCGAATGTTCTCGACGGTCTCCAGTCGGGGCGGGCGGATTTGAACCGCCGACCCCCTGCACCCCATGCAGGTGCGCTACCGGGCTGCGCCACGCCCCGATGTTCGGCAAGGATTATAGTCCAGAACCTCAAAGTTCCAGTTGACGGGCGAGAGAACCCGGCGGGAAATAGGGAATCAATGGCTATTCCTCCCCGTTACCAAACTCGCCCAATATACGCGCGGTATGCCGGGCACCCTTGACGAAATTGTCGATTACGATGTTTTCGTTCGGTGCGTGCGCCCGTGTACCAGGGTATCCAATACCTGCGGTTGCTACCGGTAAGCCAAGATCATGAAGGAACGTATGGTTCGGCCCCGAACCACCTGTTAAAGGCTCAATGATCTGCGGCGTGCCATAGACATCTTCGGCAGTTTTGACCACCAGTTGCAGGAACGCATCGTCCGGGTCCGTCCGACCTGGTGGGCCACCGCCCAACCACTCGATCTCGACATCGGTGAATCCGCCTTGGTCGAGATGACTGCGGAGCTGCTCCAGGACCTCATCAGGTCGCTGGTCTGGAACCAGACGAAAATCCACTTTGGCACTTGCACGAGCGGGAAGGACAGTTTTACTGCCGGCACCTTGATACCCGGCCGTGAGCCCACACACGGTGCAGGTAGGCACAAAGACCATTTCTTTGCGCAATTCCAAGCCACCTTCAACGCCCTTGAGATAGTCTTTGATTCCGTAGTGTTCCTGATAATAGCTAGTCGGGTCGGGAAGTCCTGAGAGCAACTCCAGATCCCGATCGGAGGGTGGGATCACCCGATCATAAAAGCCTGGAAGACGAATGAGCTCATCGGTTCCCTTCAGTGACCGCAAAGCCCAAATAAGCCGCCAGGCCGCATTTTGAAAAATGGACCCGGTTTCGCCAGAGTGTGAGTCTTGCGAGGCGGTCTCAACGCTAAGCTCAAAGTAGCAAATGCCGCGCATCCCCGCGTACTGTACAGGATCCCCCTCCACATTCACTCCTCCGAACTCCCATAGGCAAGCATCTGCCGCTAGCAGTTCTTTGTGCTCTTGAATGAACGCCGGTAGGTGTACGCTCCCGGTCTCCTCTTCACCCTCAATAATGAATTTCACGTTGCAAGGTAGCTCTCCCTCGATCTCCAGAAATGCGTCGATGGCCGCGAGCCGGCATTGGATATGCCCTTTGTCATCACTGACACCGCGAGCAAACATCTTGCCATCGCGGCGGCTAGGTTCAAAGGGAGGCGTCTCCCACAGGTCTAGCGGCTCAGCAGGCTGCACGTCGTAGTGGTTGTAAAGAAGCAACGTGCGGTCACTTTTCCCAGAGCGCTCGGCATAGACGATAGGGTGTCCATCGGTCGCGATGATCCGCGCTTCAAATCCCCTGGCCTCCAGCATGTTGACCACCAGCACTGCACATTCGCGCATCGCGGTACCCTGAGCAGAAACACTTGGCACAGCACACAAACTCCCCAGTTCATCAAGAGATGCGCCAAGCTTGCGATCAATAGCTTCATCGATCGTGTGCCAGGACGTCATTGGCCCTCCTAACCCGCTGATTATAGCCCCGCATATTACGAAGTGTTTTCGCTTTATGTCAGGTTCGAATCTATAATCCGCGCATGCGGATGTATGACATCTCCGTTGGCGTAACTCCCGATATTCCGGTATGGCCCGGGGATCCGCCGGTGAAGCTGGAACGGATCAGGTCCATCGAGGCTGGAGAGGAAGCCAATGTTTCCCAGCTCCGGTCTGGCGTCCATGTGGGCACTCACATAGATGCTCCTCTGCACTTTGTCGAAGGTGGCCGAAGCGTCGATGCCATCCCTCTGAATTCGCTCATTGGTCGGGCCTATGTCGTGGATCTCAGAAAGGCCGACCTGCTCGATGCCGACACTATGGATTCGGCTCGCATTCCCCCTCGAACAAGGCGCCTTCTATTCAAAACTCGAAACTCCCAACACTGGGCTAATGGAGAGAGCAAGTTCCAACGCGACTACGTTGCGGTAGACGCAACTGGCGCGGAATGGTTGGTCAAAAAGGGGGTTAAATTGGTCGGGGTGGATTATCTTTCCGTAGCTCCTTTTCGAGCGGCTGCCGAAACTCACCGCATACTGCTCGAAGCCGGAATAGTGGTCGTTGAAGGTCTGAACCTGTCGAAGGTTTCGAAGGGTAGGTACACGCTCTACTGCTTGCCGATCAAGCTCATGGGGAGCGATGGCGCGCCTGCCCGCGCTATCTTGGTCGGAGTATAGAGATCGGGTCGAAAGGGGCGGAACATGGATATGTCTAGTGTAGTTGGCATACTCGCAGGCTTGCTTATTGGGATCGTGCTCCTGCTTATCGTCTGGGCCGTACTTATTCGTAGGAGAACCGCAGAAGTCGAGCAAGGCGAGCTTCCACCGGAGTCGCTGGACGCGGTCAAACAGGCTAGATACGAGGCAGATGAGCAGCCAGCCTCGCTGGTTAGCGAGCAAATAGAAGAAATGGTGAAACAGAGTCTCGCTTCTCATCCTGATCTTGCCGATGTGAAGCTCGACTTTGCGACCGGCCCCAACGAAGGCTTGGTGATATGGATCAATGACCAGAGTTATTCTGATCTCGATCTGATTCCGGATGAGCGCATACGGTCTGCTATTTCAAAGGCCGTTGAATCCTTCAATCAATAGCTCTCATGCTCTCCCTGCGCGGCATTTTTCCTCCCATCCCGACACCCTTTAAGAGCGACGAATCTCTCGATTTCGACAATCTGAACGCAAACCTCGCACGCTGGAACGATCAGCCACTTGCAGGATATGTCGTGGCCGGTTCCAATGGCGAGGCGGTGGCATTGAGCTACGAGGAGCGATTCGAGCTGGTGGCCGCAACCCGAGCGGCGATCCCGCAGGACCGATTACTGATCGCGGGAGCCGGGGCTGAATCGACGAGGCAGACGAATGCAATTGCAGCGGGCATGATGCAAGAAGGCGCGGATGCAGTGATCGTGGTGACGCCTAGCTATTACGGACCGCGTCTCGATAGTGCTGCACTCCTGGCTCACTATCGCAGAGTCGCTGACGCCTCTGAACTTCCGGTTATTCTGTACAACGTGCCTGTTTACACCGGCCTCGATTTGCCCGTATCCGTCGTGCAGCGCCTGGCGACTCACGACAACATCATCGGGATCAAAGAGAGTGGCGGAAGCATTGCCAAGATCGACAAAATGGTGAGTGGAACCCCGAATGATTTTCAAGTGCTTTCGGGCTCGGCGAGCTTTTTCCTCGCTGCGCTCGTTGTGGGGGCGGTTGGAGTCGTTCCCGCATTGGGTTGTCTGGCGGCCGAGCAAATTAACTCTCTCATTGTGGCCTTCGAATCTGGGGACCTAGATTCGGCGCGAGATATTCAGGCGAGACTCGTCAGACCGAATGAAGTCACTACATCCAAGTTTGGAATCGCCGGATTAAAGGCGGCTCTTGATCTCGTAGGCTACTACGGCGGCCCGGTGCGGGCGCCGCTTCAGGCGATCACTAGCGAAGAGCACGCCATTCTCGAACGTACCTTGGTTGAAGCCGATTTGCTCTGAGCTTCGGCTCTGACCCTAGGGCTCCTGATTTATCAAATCATGTGTTCGATTGCCGTGCTCCGAGGGTTGTCGCTCTGTTTGTCACGGTGGTTGGCCCGGTGGCGAAGGGTACGTAGCTAGAGTTGCCCGCTGAATCCCCAATCCGCGAGCAGCGCCTTATACTCCGGATCGACATAACGATCTAGATAGAACCAACGCCCAAATTCCGGCGGCTTTTCCCCAACAATATGGCTGGCAAGAAGCTCTCCAGCCGCGGGCGAGGCCATCAAACCGAAACCTGAGAGTGCCCCAATGATCCAGGCACCTTCAACTCCGATTGAGCCAATCAATGGCCGGTTTTCCTCAGTCTTCAAATAGTAGCCGCCGTCAACAATCGGTCGCGGTGGTGAGTCGAAATATTCGCCCATGGCCGGCAAGAGAGTTGCGATACCTCGCATAGCAATTTCGGGGTAGTTGGGGTCGAATCTCAATGGAAATGTCGGCTCAAGCTGTTGAGTCTCGTAGGTCCAAACGAGAAGGATGATCGGACTGTCGGACGGACCTTCTGGGCGTCCGTGTGCGCCCTGCGGAAATTCTTCAAGCAGAAATTGTGCGTCCGGATCGTCGAGGAGCGCCTCCCGCTCCTCCTGCCGCCAAGGTAAATGCTGAGGATCGGTCCAGATTAGCATCGGCGCTTCGCGCGGGAATACACCCAGTCGATCCTGAATAGCCACCTTAGCATGGAGCTCGGCGAATACTGGCAGGTCGACACCGACAAACGCGCCGACCTCCTTCAGAAACGGCCCGGCAGCATTGACGAAATGGTGGGTGTTGATCTTAAGTGGTCCATCTGCGGTGTCAACGTCGACCGCGTTCACTCGTCCACCCTCCGTGTCTATCCCTGTTGCGCGACCTTCAATGAGCCGCGCTCCATTGAAACGAGCCTGCTCTAGCAGAAGCCGACCCAACTGCTGACCGTCGAACCAGCCGGCTCGCCGAGCATGTAGCACCCCGAGCGTTTCTTCCGTTAAGTAGGGAAAGAGTTCACCAATCAGCGCGCGATCCGTGATGAGATCGGATCCAGTTGGTTGATCCTTGAAGCCGGAAGCCGGAGCCGGGTGGTAGGCGGGTGCGGACGAAGTACCATCGTGAAGGCGGAGGGGGCCCGCTCCAAGGGATGCAGCTTCCTGGCCCTGTGCTTTGAAATCCTCGATCCGATCCGCACTTGCTGTGGCAAACAAATAGCCGCGCCGGTTGAGATTAAAGGGGTCGCCGTGTTTATCCGAGAGGTCTTCAAGGATGTCGATGCTGCGATTCATGAGCGCAACCATCGCGTCACCCGGCCCTGGCCACCAATTGCGATAGCACTCCGTAGACTTGTCGCTCGTAAGTGAAAGGGGAGGCCGCTCGTCCACAACGATCACGTCCTCGACGCCCTTTTCAACTGTCAAGTGATAGGCAGTCGAAATCCCGGCTATCCCAGCGCCACAAATGACGACTTCAGCGGATTGCGAATTCATTTGCATGTCTCGGATTGCGTACCTGGGTTCGCTCTACACGGAATTCTCAAGCTTGCTGCCCGGGCTGCGAATACAGATCCGGCTTATGCGGGCGACACAACATCACAAAATGCGCATGGACTCACGCGATTTGCCGTTATCAGCTTTCCCTGCCTATGTCAGGAGATCCAGCAGGCGCTGAGATAGCTTTGCGACTTGCCGGAGCTCACTACTTCTAAGCCGGGCTGCGATGGCTCCGAGGGCTTCGCCCGTGATCGGATGGCAGAAATCTGGCGCAAGTTCGGCCAAAGGGACCGCCACAAAATCCCGGGTCAGGATTTCAGGATCAGGCAAAGGAAACTCTGGATCCACCCGATCCCCGTACATAACGAGATCCAAATCTATCGTTCTGGAAGCGTATCTATCTTCGGTTCGTACCCTTCCCAGTGCGCTTTCAATTTCCCGCAGATGATCTCGAATGGGTGCAGGCTCTTCCGTAGCACCGATAAGTACGGCGGCATTCAGGAAATCGGGTTGGTTTCTGCCGCCCACCGGATTGCTCTTGTATGCATTGGAAATTGCCTTCACCTGACCCAGGGAGTGAAGATGCTCAATCGATGCCGGAAGGTGAACCTCTGGCGAGATATTGGATCCAACGGCGACAAAGGCTAATTCAACCGGCTGATCGCTCAATCTCGACTCCAACGGAGCGCGCGAATCGAAGCGCGCCCGGCTTTTCCACTCGAACCTTGGCGTGCGTGACGTCCTCATAGGAGAGACAAATCCTGGCAATATCTGCCGCCAGGGCTTCGACGGTGAATCGCTGGCTTTCTTCCACGTGATGGATGATCTGTTTGGTGATCGTCCGATAGTTGACTGAACGTTCGATCGAGTCGGTTTTGCCAGCCTCTGCGAGATCTGTGGTTAGCGATATGTTTATCAGGATATCTTGTTCTGCTTCGCGTTCCCAATCGTTGATGCCGATGATGCCCCGCAGCAGCAGATCCTTAATCAGAATGCGGTCCTCGGGCATAGACTAGCCTCGATTCTTCAAAATGTTGAATGTATTTTACGACTGTTGAATGATCAAGTTAGATGCCGACCCCCATCGACATGCAAAATTTCTCCCGTCACGTATTCGGGTCCAGCAAGCAAAAACAAGAGCGCCTCAATGGCTTCTTCGACTGTCCCCCACCGCCTAGAAGGCACCCCCTCCAACGGGTCATCAGTACCGCCATCCGAGGGAGGCAAGATTGCTCCAAGTGCCAGTCCGTTCACGCGAATATGTGGAGCTAGCGAAACTGCCAGACCACGGGTGAGCGCCGCCAGCGCGGCCTTGCTGATGGTGTAGGGGAAGTGATCTGCTCCTGGACGCAATGCGCGCCAATCGAGCAGGTTTACGATTGAACCTCGCGCACCTTGCCGAGATCGGGCGAATTGCTGTGCAATCAAAAAAGGCGCGGTTAGATTCACATTCAGATGCAATTGCCAATCTTCGATGCTGGTATCTAGAGCTTCAACGGGGCCAAAGGTTGCCGCATTATTGACCAGTAAATCTACTTCGCCAATGGCTTCTGTGGCGCGGCCTACGAGCTCAATGGCCTCAGCTGGATCAGCGAGATCCGCTTGAACTTCGGTGGCCCGTACACCGTGTTCCAATAAGCCTCGCACGACCTCCTCGGCCTCTTCCGCCGAACTACCATAGTGCACCACAACGTTGGCGCCATTTTTAGCGAGAGCTTCTGCAAAAGCCCGACCCAGCCTGCGGCCGGCGCCGGTTACGATCGCGGAATGCCCCTTCAAGTTGAATTTCGCAGGCATATTGGTATTCTACTTCGGGCATGACAGCGGCCCGACATAAAACGATTGTTTGTGATACCTAAGGTTCAAAGTTGTCGATAAGATTATTCGGTACCGAGCAGTCGATGCTGATGCCCTGGGTGCGGACCGAATTATGGTAAGCTCCGACATCATGACGGCGTCTAACTATCTTGGAGGATAGCATGACGGAAATACGCGATCATCTAAATACCCTTGAACATAAGAAGGAGATCGAAGCCGCTGCTGAGCTCTTTGGTGGCGTGGGAGTCACGCGACCTGAAATTGAAGACGCGGTGCGCGAGCTCCTTGGAGCTGTAGGAGAAGATATAGGTCGGGAAGGTCTGCAACGCACCCCCGAGCGAGTAGCGCGCATGTATGACGAACTGCTCGCCGGCTACCGTGTAGATCCTGACAAGATGATCAACGATGCCATCTTCGATGTTGATTATGATGAGATGGTGCTGGTGAGGGATATCGAGTTTTACAGCATGTGTGAACATCACATGCTTCCCTTCATCGGGAAGGCCCACGTGGCATATCTGCCTAAAGGCAAAGTCATCGGGCTCTCAAAGATTCCGCGGGTTGTGGATCTATTTGCCAGACGCTTGCAGGTGCAGGAGCGCATGACGCGCCAAATCTCAGACTTTCTGGAAACTGCGTTACATCCACATGGAGTCGCAGTTGTGATCGATGGACTTCACCTTTGTTCGATGATGCGCGGGGTGAAGAAGGCCAATGCCCGTATGGTAACGAGCGCGCTCTGCGGGACCTTTTCCAACAACGAAGTGACCCGCAAGGAATTTTTGGATCATATTGCGCGCGGGAGTGTGGGAATTACTTTCTGAGCAATTGATGAAATTGGCATAGCAAAAAGCGGACAACCGCGAGGCGGGCAAGTGGCTCGCCTCGCATGCGTTTGGATCAGCCGAGGAACCGAAACTCTGCCCTGTGGTAGCATCAAAGCCGGTAGATTCCAGAGCACGAATCGAGGCCGAGCTTGCCTACGCTCGGGCTGCAAGGGAACACGGAAAAGAGGGCCGCGCTCGAGTGTGTGCTCGGCGCGCAGCCGGGTGGGCCATCGCCACCAGCTATCCAAAAAGCCGCAGTCGAGGTGCTTATTCGCACCTTCGTTGGCTGGAGAGCAACACAGAGGTCTCGCAAGAACTACGATCCGCGGCTGGGCGTCTAACCGAACAGGTTAGCGAGGATCACGAGCTTCCGCACTCGGAAGATCCGCTAAAGGATGCCGAACTGATCGTAGCGCGCTTACTTGGTGACACCGATTGATCCTCGACTGGCTTGGATGAACGAAATTTCTCCGACCCCAAAGGTTAGTCTGTGAACCGATTCGATCAAGTAGGATCCCACGACAAGACACCCCTTCCACCCTCCAAGGTTATCGGGTGAGCCGATACCCTGAGGCGGGCACCGACTGGGCGTCTTTATCAATCCCCAAGGTTCTGCTGTGAGCCGATTCGTTGAAGTGGGCACCGATCAGGCGCCCCTTGCCTTCCGCCTGAGATTGGCCGAGGACGATCAAATCCCACCCATTGTGATGCTGCACGGGCTGAGCGGAGACGAGAATGTGATGTGGAGCCTCGAATCGGCTCTTCCCAAATCCGGTTTGGTGGTGGCGCCAAGGGCACCTCATGCGGTGCTGCAAGGGGGGTATGCATGGAATCCAACCATCAAAGCGTGGCCACCATCGATTTCAGAATTTGATGAGGCGATCGGCCTGATCGAGGAACTTTTTAACTATTTAGAAGTCAATTTCGATATCGCGAGCGAGCGCATGATTCTCATGGGCTTTAGCAATGGGACCGCCATGTCTTTCGCGGCTTCGATGAAGCCAATGTCACGTCCGCCTGCCGGGATTATTGGCATATCAGGTCACCTTCCAAAGGGCGACCTCTCACCATTGCGCGGCATTCCCGTTTACTGGGGTCATGGCACGAAAGACACTTTTATTCCAATTGACATTGCTCGCTCGGATGCTGAACGTCTTCGAAAAGAAGAGGTTCCCGTAACGTTTTGCGAAGCCGACGTTGGCCACAAGCTTGGGGTGCAATGCCTCAAGAATCTCAAATCCTGGCTAAGCACCGAATTTCCCGTACCAGAAGAGAGGGACAAACAACCCACCTAGTGAGAGTGCAATGACGGAGACCGAACTCGCCAACCGATCTATCAACACCATCCGCTTTTTGGCCGCAGACGCGGTACAGAAAGCTAATTCTGGACACCCTGGACTACCGATGGGCGTGGCTCCACTTGCCTACATCCTTTGGACGCGTCACATGAATTTCGACCCTCAAGATCCAAATTGGCCGAATCGAGACCGCTTTGTGCTCTCGGCCGGACATGGGTCCATGCTGCTCTATTCAATGCTGCATCTCGTAGGATACGAGTTGCCGATGAAAGAAATTCAACGATTCCGACAGTGGGGGAGCATGACACCCGGCCACCCCGAATACGGCGAAGCCCCGGGAGTGGAAACAACGACCGGGCCGCTTGGCCAGGGATTTGCAAACGGAGCCGGTATGGCTCTTGCCGCAGAGCACATGGCAGCTACTTACAATCGCGATGGCTTTCCCATCATTGACCACAATGTCTATGCCATCGTCTCTGATGGCGATCTAATGGAAGGCATTGCTTCAGAAGCAGCTTCTCTTGCGGGACATCTAAAGCTAGGACGCCTCGTCTATCTCTATGACGACAACCGCATCTCTATCGATGGCAGCACCGAGCTTACCTTCACGGAGAACCGCGCGGCTCGATTTGAAGCCTACGGGTGGCACCTATCGTTTGTCGAAGACGTGCTCAAGCTAGATGAAGTCGATCGCGCAATCGTTGCTGCAAAGCAGGATCCCAGGCCATCCTTAATTGTTTGCAGGACTCACATCGGGTACGGAATGCCGAATAAACAAGACACTGCAGCCGCACATGGCGAGCCACCGGGAGATGAAGAGCTGGAGGCCGCAAAAGAGAATCTTGGCTGGCCATTAGAACCACAGTTCCTTGTGCCGGAGGATGTTGGAGAGCACTTTGCCTCCGCAGCGGATCAGGGACGCGAAAAGCGGCGGGCCTGGCTCGAGATGATGAACGAATATCGCGCTGCGAACGGAGAATTGGCCGAGACCTGGGATCGAGTGCAGGCAGGGCATCTGCCTCAGGAAATCGAAGCACAGTTGCCTGTATTTGATGCCGATGGAATGGCTACTAGGGCTTCCTCCGGCAAGGTGCTGAACGCCCTGGCAAAAGCCTTGCCAGAGCTGATTGGCGGCTCGGCAGATCTGACCGGATCGAACAAGACTGACATTCAAGGCGAAGAATCCTTCTCGCTTGAAAATCGGGAAGGCCGCTACATTCATTTTGGCGTGCGCGAACATGCAATGGGCGGCATGCTGAGCGGCATGGCGCTCTATGGAGGCTTGATACCATACGGAGGGACGTTCCTGATATTCTCCGACTACATGAAGCATTCCATTCGGTTGGCAGCCTTAATGCGTCAGCAGGTCATTTATGTGTTTACGCATGATTCGATCGGGCTTGGCGAAGACGGACCCACGCACCAGCCCATCGAGCAACTACCCGGCTTGAGAGCGATCCCCAATCTAACGGTGATTCGGCCGGGTGACGCCAATGAAACCGCGTACGCCTGGCTCGCAGCGCTGCAACGTTCATCCAGTCCGACCGCTTTGGCACTCACCAGACAGAGCGTCCCAACTCTAGGCCTCGCTTCAGCGAAAAGCCTGATGCGTGGTGCCTATGTGCTCGCCGACATTGGCGAGGGTCCGCCAGAAGTCATCCTTATGGCCTCAGGGTCTGAACTGAGCCTTATCGTTAAGGCCGGGGAAGAGCTGGCAGCCAGTGGCAACTCTGTTCGGCTGATATCTTTTCCATCCTGGGAGCTTTTCCAGGAGCAGTCGGACGAGTACCGGCAAGAAGTGCTGCCGACGGAAATCCGCGCGCGGGTAGCGATTGAAGCCGCCTCACCATTAGGCTGGGAACGCTGGGTCGGTGATGGTGGAGTGGTGATTGGGCTCGACCGTTTTGGAGCGTCGGCACCTTATGAGGAAATTTACGAGAAGCTTGGTTTGACTTGGGAGCGGGTGGTGGAGGAAGCGCAGCAGCTGCTTGCCCGCGGCAATTAGGTGAGTTCCCGGGCTATTTCGTTCATGTAATTACAGGGCTCCATGTCGAACGAAAACAGAATCCAACGTGCTTATCAACTGGGGCAGTCCTTCTGGCTTGACTACATCCGGCGCGATCTGCTTGAGGATGGTGAGCTGGCAGGTCTGATCCAGGCCAACGAAATTCGCGGCGTCACTTCCAATCCCTCCATCTTCCAGCAAGCCATTGGTGAATCAGAGCTTTACTTGCCTGCGATGCGGCCGCTTGCTCATGCAGGAATGAGCGCCGAGCAGATCTTCGAGGTCCTGGCGGTTGAAGACATTCGCACCGCAACCGATCTCTTCCTTCCCCTCTACGAGGGTACGGACGGCAGAGATGGATTCGTATCGATCGAAGTGAATCCCGAACTGGCGGCTGACACAGAGCAGACACTCGAAGAAGCTCGCAGGCTCTGGGAGTGGGTGAATCGTCCAAATCTCATGGTCAAGATCCCCGCTACACCGGAGGGCGTGCCTGCAATCGAACAGGCAATCTTCGAAGGAATCAACGTCAACGTTACATTGATCTTCTCGCTTGAGCGCTATTCGGAGGTTATGGAGGCCTATATTCGAGGCTTGGAGCGTCGGATGGAGGAGGGTGAGTCGCTACAGCACGTGGCCTCGGTCGCCTCCTTCTTCGTCTCAAGGGTCGACTCGGCTGTGGATGGCAAATTGGAGGCAATTATTCAGGAGGAAGGGCCCGGGGCAGAACGCGCTCGTGCTCTGCTGGGCAAGGCAGCAATCTCCAATGCGAAAATGGCCTATGCGCAATTTAAATTGGTATTCGAAGGCCCACGTTTTAAGAGGCTGAGCGAATCCGGCGCCCGTTTGCAACGGCCGCTCTGGGCATCCACCAGTACGAAGAACCCATCCTATTCCGATGTGCTTTATATCGATGAGCTCATCGGCCAACACACGGTAAACACGGTCCCGCCAAATACACTGGATGCATTCCGAGATCACGGAACCGCAGAGGCCAGTCTCGATACCGGTATCTCAGACGCGCGGGCCCAACTGCAGGCGCTTACGGCACTCGGAATCTCGATCCATGAAATCACTGCCGATCTGGAGCGTGATGGCGTGCGTGCATTTGCGGAGGCTTATGCTTCATTGCTCGAAACAACCGGAGACCGTGCGGAGGGGATGCGCGGTGAGCTTGATCTTATATTCCCCCAGGTTATGCGATACATCGAGCGCCTGAATGTCGATCGGGTAGCCCAGCGTTTCTGGAGGGTCGATCCGGAACTTTGGCCTGAAACGCGCGGTGGGTCGGTCATCAAAATGCGCCTCGAGTGGCTCGACACCGATATAGATTCCCATCTCAAGGATATCGATCGGCTTATGCGGAAGGCTGACACCGAGAATATTGAGCGAATCGGCTGGATTGGCGAGGGCAAAGCTCAAACGGCCCTGTGGGAATCCATTGATGGAGATCGAACTATCGTGCCGCTTTCTACCCTGGATCCCAGTGAGCAGCGCAGCTTTGCTCGGCAGACTCCGGTCGAATCAACAATGTTTGTGGTCGAAAGCCATGCTCTGGTCGATCCGGCGACTATGGCCAAATTGGCTGGCGTCTGGCGTCGGGCGGGGAACCGACTCGGCGATGATGCTCGAACGCATTTCCTTTGCCTGACCCCAGAGGGCTCACAGCTTGCGGAATGGGCGAGCGAGCACAATGTCGGGAGCCTACCCGAGTGGAACCATAGCTCTAAAGTTCCTGTATCAGCTAGTGGGTTCCTTCTTGCCGCCCTGCTTGGAGGTGACCCGGCTGAGCTCGCCGATGGCGCCGAATTGATGAGGGGGTACAGCTCGCATGGGACCACTATTGCGCGCAACCCCGGCTTGTATCTAGGCGCTGTCCTGGCTGCTGCCGACGAACCGACATACTTGATTGCCGATTCAGCAATCCAGAACCGGGCCGAGTGGCTCGCGAGTTACATCAAGGCTCGCGCCCAATTGCCTGTGCAGGTCGGACTTCCACAAGCTCACGATGACGCGACTCTGATTTACCTTCGATTGGATGGAGAGCTCGAAGGCGGGTTGCGGGCTCAGGATCTGCCGCTTGTCGTCCTGCAAAACGAGCCCGGATTGCTCGGTCTTGGTTCAGAGTCCGTTCGGTGGGAGGTCGGTGTCGGCGTCGCGGCACATCTCCTAATCACCCCAACCTATGCGGGCGCCGCTCAAGTTCCGGCCTCAGAACGCTTGTCGAAGATGGTCGAAAGGCATAAGAAGAAGGGCGACTTCAGACTACCGAAGCCAGATTGGGAAGCAGATTATGGTTCAGTGTGGTGGAGCTGGCGCGGCCAGGTCCGTGATGGGCTTTCCGATCTAGATAAAGCTGCCGCTTTGATCATTGAACACCTGGGTGAGGGAAGGTCGCTCTTCATCGGTCTGTATCAGGCTCCTTCACGATCGATTCGGGGAGCCCTGACTGCATTGCGTGAGGAACTGGACAAGACTCGACGAGCATGGGTCACCTTTGAATTCGGCAGGCCTCCTGAAGCCAAGCTCGCCGATGGCTACTCTTTGTTAGTCACGGGCGAGCCAAAACAATCATTGGAATTACCGAACGGTGGAATGACGTACAGCGATCTGCAAACGGCCTCGATGCTTGCAGATTTCGAGCAAATCAAGGATGCCGGTGGAGAGGTTTGCGGAGTAGGTTTGCGTGCGCCTGGGGGAATGGATGCTTTCCTCAAAGCACTTGCTGATCGGGCTGGCATCACTCCGGAAAGCGCTAAAGAGATCGAGACTCGAATGACTGAGGATAGGAGTTGACCCAACCGCGCTCGATCGTTCCCAGGCTGGACGGGATCCTGACCGGCTCTGAAGAGCCGGTCTTTCGCGTCCTACCGCAGGGTGTCATAGACGATATGAAGCGCTCTGGCTCAGAAAGTGCTCTGTTATGGAACTGTGTATATCCGCGAGCACAACCGACGCTTGCATTAGCTGATCTACTGTCGCTTACTCCGCTATGGGGTTCAAATATCGAAACGGTCACGGATGATCTCATTCCATATTATTGGGGATTCGACCAGACTGGACTTGGTCTACCTCAACTAGATCGGGTCCTCGAAGACATAGATGGCCCCGGCCCGCGCACCGAGGTGGACTTGTTTCTGCTTGGCCAAAGCGAGCTCATACTCGTCGAAGCAAAGCATATGGCCGCACCAGGAAGATGCAGCCGATACGGCTCGGAACGGTGTCCTGAGATTCATCTTGACACATCGGAAGCCGGCTGCCGCTACTGGGTAGAAGAAATCTCAAGATTTTCTTACTTGCTCGATTTCGGATCCAGGCCTGAAAAGGATGACCCTGCGCCCCCGTGCAATCGTCACTATCAACTAGGGCGAACTGTTCTGGTCGGCAGTGCATTAGCTAGAAAGTTAGATCGTCGCCTGCATCTGTGGCTTATGCTCCCAAAGGCGAGATGGGAAGCAATTGAGCCTTATTGGATCGATTTCTCAGAGCGAATTGTGGACGATCGGCTTTGGAGGCGTCTCCGGGTCATCGCCTGGGAGGCCATCCATTCTCTCGATCCTCGTTCTTCCGGCCAGAGCTCCTGACCCCCAACAAGTATTTGACAACTAGAACGATTGTGCTATACTAAATCGAACAGATGTTCTGTTCCTTATTTGAAGGAGTAAATCATGGGCGGCAAGGGGAAAAAGAACGAGCGAGAGGAAGTACTGTCCGATGCGCTGGGGGATATCGTGAAGCGCTTCGGTGAAGGAGCCGTAATGCGGCTAGGAGAGGCCACGCATCTAGAAGTGGAATCGATCCCGACCGGATCACTACCCTTGGACCTGGCTCTTGGAATCGGAGGGATTCCCCGCGGCCGTGTAACCGAGATCTACGGCCCGGAAGCCTCCGGCAAGACCACCGTATGCC